>LFRV01000074.1:0-28961 GCA_001512485.1 Clostridiales bacterium DTU069
TTTCAAAAAAAATTCTCTCCAACTGCTTGAATGTTATCCCTGCTGACGGTAAAATGTTCATATCACGCCTCCTGTGTTTGTTGTTTGATCACTTCTAAACTACAGGAAAATCGTGATTATGGGAAGAGGGTTTCGACTTTCTTCCCTTATTTTTTTGTTTTGCCTACAAAAATTTTACTCTAAGGAAACGAAACACCAGAGCCAGGACCCGCCGAAATCCTTTATATTTTTTCACTTTTACTGTATACTGAAATAAAATATTGTTATTTTTGGAGGATAATACTATGGCTGATCCGCGCATTGCAAAGTTTGCGAAATTGCTCGTGCATTATTCGCTTGAACTGAAAAAAGGCGATTATATGCTTTTGGAATCCTACGATATCGCCTCTGAACTTGTCCGTGAGGTTTTCCGCGAAGCAATCAGGGCGGGTGCATACGTTGACACTAATATCTTCCTTCCGGGGCTTTCCTATATATTTTACAAAGAAGCCACCGAAGAACAGCTCAAGTTCGTTTCTCCGTACATGAAATTCAAATCTGAAAACTACAGCGCTTTTTTGATGATATACGGGCAGCACAATTTAAAAGAGCTTACGAATATCCCTGCCGAAAGAATAAAAACGCTGGCCCAGGCAACGCGTGAAGTCAATCTTCGGCTTATGGAGCGCATGTCGGACAGGAGCGATCTGAAATGGTGCGGAGCGCTTTATCCTTCGCACTCCGGAGCCCAGGAAGCCGAAATGAGCACGGAGGAATACGAGGATTTCGTATATACGGCCTGCGGCCTCGGGAATGAAGACCCCGTTGAATACTGGAAATCCGTTTCGGCAAAGCAGGAAAAGCTGTGCGAGTATTTGAACGGTGTAAAAAAACTCAGGATTGTATCAAAAGATACGGACCTTGTGATGGACGTAACGGGCAGGAAATGGATAAACTGCGATGGCAAAGAGAACATGCCCGACGGTGAAATATTTACAAGTCCGCATACAAAAAGCGTTGAAGGTTATATAAGCTACAGCTATCCGGTTGTTGCCGTCGGCAGGGAGATTAACGGGATATGGCTTGAATTTAAAGACGGAAAAGTGGTAAAGGCCGCAGCCGATAAAGGCGAAGATTTTCTTCACTCACTGCTGGATATCGATGACGGCTCCCGCTATCTCGGTGAAATAGGAATTGGAACAAACTATAATATAAAGCGTTTTACGCGGAACATTTTGTTTGATGAAAAAATAGGCGGAACAATACATACGGCCATTGGTAATTCGTTCACCGAGGCAGGCGGGGACAACCAGTCGGGAATACATCTGGACATGGTCTGCGATATGCAGGACCACGGAAAAATTTATGCGGACGGTAAATTGATTTACCGCAGCGGAAAATTTGTTGATATTATATAAAACAGAAAAGACTGCCTTCCCTGGAATAAACCCGGAAGGCAGCCGTTTTTCTGAAAGTTTCAGTTGCAGAATTTGTTATCATGCACACCCCTTGTACCAAATATACCGGGACAGAAAATAATAATCAGAATAATTATAATAATAATCCATTCCCAGCCTCCAAAAAAGCCCCTGTCGCAATCTCCCATTACAAATCACCTCACATAGGTCTACTGGTATATCCTATGCGGTGGAAACTTATTTGGTTACCGTAATACCGCAAATCTGGCGGTAAAGGTTAATATATTCCGCTGCAGAACGGTTCCAGCTAAAATCCTGTCTCATGCACTGCCTGACTATGTTTTTCCATTCGTTTTTCCTTTTGTATACCGTTATTGCCCTGACAACAGCGTCCTTCATTTCATGGGCGTTATAATTCCTGAACGTAAAACCGGTACCTTCACCGGTATACTCGTTATATGGAATAACAGTGTCTATCAGCCCGCCTGTTTCCCTGACTATAGGCACGGTCCCGTAGCGCATGCTGAAAAGCTGGCTTAAGCCGCACGGTTCAAAAAGCGAAGGCATGAGAAACATATCGCACGATGCATAAATTTTCCGTGCCAGTATATGATCATACCGGATATTGGCCGACATTTTACCGGCATATGCGGACTGGGCCCATAGAAACATGTCTTCATACTTTTTGTCCCCCGTCCCGAGAACAACCATCTGCAGATCCATATCGAGCAATTCGGCTATCATTCTGTCAACAAGATCAATCCCTTTCTGATCTACCAGTCTTGATATAATTCCAATTAACGGAGTATCCTGCGCCAAATTAAGGCCAAGTTCCTTTTGCAGCATTTCCTTGTTTTTTTGTTTTCCATCAAGATTGTCGGCATCAAAATTCGCATATATTTTTTTGTCCGTTTTCGGGTCGTTGTTTTCATAGTCGATTCCGTTTACGATGCCGGAAAGATCATTAGAACGCCTGCGTATTATGCCTGACAGGTTTTCGCCGTAGAAGTCGGTCTTTATTTCTTCCGCGTAAGCCTTGCTTACTGTCGTTACTCTGGTTGAATACGCTATTCCGGCCTTGAGAAAATTAATCTTATCATGGAACTCAATTCCGTCCGGATGAAAATATTCCCAGCTAAGCCCGATTATTTCATCCATCATTTCTTTAGGGAATACACCCTGGTATTTCAGGTTGTGAATTGTCATTACCGTGTGTATTGTTTTATAAAATCCATTGTGCCGATAGTCCCTGTAATGCGCGTCGAGCAAAAGACTTACAAGCCCGGCCTGCCAGTCGTTGCAGTGAATAATATAAGGCTTGAAACCAATAACGGGAAGCACTTCAAGAGCCGCCTTGCAAAAAAAAGTAAACCTTTCCCCGTCGTCTGCCTGGCCATAATACCAGTCCCTGTAGAAATAATGTTCATTATCAAGAAAATAGAACGGAACGCCGTCGTGCTCCAGTGTAAAAATACCGCAGTACTCATGCCTCCACGTCAAATCAACAAACGTATACCCCAAAAACATCATTTTGTTCATAACCGGCTGCGGTATCTGTCGGTATTTCGGCATTACAACGCGTATGTCAATTCCAAGATCTTTTAACGCGCGCGGCAGTGAGCCGGCTACATCAGCCAGCCCGCCCGTTTTTGCAAACGGCGCCGCTTCAGGTGTGACAAACCATACCTTAATCTGCTCCATTTTTCTCCTTCCCCGCGAAAACCGGAATGGTTCCGCTTTTTCCTACATATTTAATGCAGCAAATGGAACTGTTGCTTTAATATCCGGAAAAACTTTCTGAATAATATAATGCCTGCATGGAATATTTTTATTACTCACAGTTTGAGATATCATGGACTTTCGCCGATAAATCAGCGCCTATAACGCGCGCACGGCAATAAAAGAAATTATATAGCTGTTTCAACTGACCATATTAAAGGACGGGAAATTTTTGCGCCGACCGGGAGTAATAGATACTTACAATCAATAAATAAGGGGGAATTTAATTGAATATGAAACGGAGCGGTTATGAAAACCGCTCCGTTTATTCCGGGTGTTCCAGCGGTAAAGATTACAACATTAAAACTTTTATTTGTCGATTAACTCTGCATACACTAAAGTTTGGTTCAGAAGCTGGTACGCGATTTCTCCGAAAGTTACCGGTCCTGCGAACGGCGGTGTCGCTTTTCCGTCAAGCTTGCCGTAAAGGTAATTAAGGATGCAATTGCAGGAAAAAACAGGTTTAACATCCTTATGTCCTTTCAGTTGTTCCGCAAAGCTTGCCGCATAATCGTCAACAGGACGTGCGAAACGATATTCCTTTCCTGAAAATACGGGAGCATAGAAATCCACTGTTTTATTTTCTTTAGATACGGATTTTATTGATACATTTATCAATACACCGTTGTAATCAGCGACTAACGGCAATTGTGTATCAATTTTATTTTCAGTGATATAATCCGAAAATACTGTTTCTTTTCCGTTAACCAGGCATTTCGTGACTGATAACGCATCTTCCTTAAACTCAATTACCGCATCGTCATTATCAGCACTGAATATATTAACTATACCGATGGAGGCGGTTTTGTTGTCCGGTAAGCTGATATGCAGTGCAACCGCTTTGTCGCCGTACGCCGTACCTGTAACGCCGTCATATACCTTAGCGCTCGATCCGGTAGAAAGATCATAACCCGAAATCCAGCCGATAACCGGATTCATAAACAGATCATCCACATTCGGCGCTTCTTTGGCATAGAAAACTGCCACATCGCTTGCGAAAGGCATGACCAGAAACGTCATTCCATTTGCAAATGCATCCTTCGTAATATCAAATATATTGCTCCTGTCGTAAACTGCCGTCTTAAAATCGACTGCGTCTGTAATTTCATTCACGAATAATTTATCCTTGCTCGTAATTCCACCCTGCTCCGTAATAAAATACGGTGTAGTACCAGCAATCCACTTACCCTTCGGTAATTGATTCAACAACGACTCTTCTGCTGCGATATGTAGAATTCTGCCTTCTAAAATTAATTTTTTCGCTTCTTCAAGATTAATAAACATTCTCTTTACCTCCTACAGTTTTTCTATTGCATCAACATCTTTTTTCATAATGTTAGCATATTTTTCAAAAAACGCCTTGATTTCACGCAGGCAGTTATCCAGTTCCGCCTGTGACGGATTCAGAGAATACCTTCTCTGCAATCTGGATATTAACAGATTAAGACCTAGATTAGTTGACTTGTACTCCGCCTCCTTTTTAATTATTTTCTGCAGCTTAAAATCAAGTTCCATATAGTAATCCCCTCCAAACAGTTTTATGTACCAACCTAACAATTATTATTTTTATAATTATCGAAATTTGTATAATAATTATGTATACCATTTATTTATACCTGGTAAACAAATTTTAACATATCAAAAGCATATATCCTTCATTTATCAGGCAACCGGTATTACCGGCCTGCCGTTCCATTGAGCCGGTTATCATAAAACGGCCGGATATTTTGCTGTCATTTTTTATCATGTAGTTTTGAATTTGCACAAGTCCGGTTATCAATAATTCCAATAGAGTTGATTAATTGATTATGGGATTCTATCTTTTCGATCTAAAAAGCCCGGCAGAATCTGCCAGGCTTTATATCACGGCAACCTGAATTGATTATTGTATGAAATGGCAAAGTCACTGCAGCTACCCAGGGTTATTCTTTTTGGTAACTGATTTACCTGGCGTGGTATACTCCGATAACCCTGCCGTCCTTTTCATACTTTATGGTATTTTCAGCAGTATATATAGTAAGCGTTATATTGTCAAATTTAAGAATATATCCTACTGAAGTATCTATATTAGCACTGAACTTGCTTGCATAATCATTATATAATTTTGAAGCTTGTTCCGCTTTTTCTTTGTATAGTTCTTTCTCTTGCATCAGCTTTTCCATTTCAATGTTATTCAGGAATATCTTTGTCGGGTTTGTATCCGACCACATCAATTCACTGTCACACCCGGCTAATTCCATTATCAATCTAACCGGTACATATGTCCTGCCGTTATAGCCTAATATCTGATAATCTTCATCCTGTTTCGGGTCATCCATATTGACCTCTTCACCGTTGTAATAAATCTTCCAGGTATCAGTCATGTTTATCACTTTATTTCTGTCAAATATCGCTGAAGCGAATGCCGGTACTGCCAACGACAAAATAATCCCGATAACTATTCCCGTCATTATTCTTTTCACTGCTTCATCATCCTTTCTATATATGGGCATTATCTTTAATTACTTTAAAAGCTGTGCCGGCCAATATTGAAAGCAGCCGATATTCATCTATAATGCTCCCATGCAAGTATAAACTCATGTTTCGGCCATTACAAGGATTAAATATTGCCAATCAGGGTCTGCTTTTCACACAAGATCCGGCTAATCAAAATACCCGGGCCGGACGGCATAACGAGTCTAATATCTCGCCCCGGAAGTGTTTGCAGCTGTTTTACCCATGTAACAAAAAAAAGACCCTGCATATATACTGGCAGCAGGGTCTCTCAATAATTCGATATTTTTATTTTATGGATTGTTAATCCGCCATATCCGATAAATTTTATATCGGTTTTTTGTTACAGTTTTTACCTCCTGTTGGCTACAAGTCTGATAAATCCGACGTATTCGCCTGCATCTTTCTTAAGAATGGCAGTATCCTGCGGCCAAGGATTCTTACCGGCCTTATCCTGTGCTTCCTTCCACTTAACATACGTTATACAGCCTTCCGGCATCGTGTCGGCAACTTTAATGTCAACCAAACCGGTTCTTTCCCATAATTTGTTCCACCAGTCAACTGTATGCCAGCTCCAGCAGTCCTGCCCCCAGAAGTCTTTTAAGTGCGCCGGAATACCATCCTTGAAATCTTTCATAAGTCCGGGCATCACAATGCCCAACGTTCCACCGGGAGTTAAAAACTTCTGCAGATAATATAAATACAAATCATCCGTACCAAAATAGATATATGAGTCAACACTGATGATTGCATCAAAGAAACCTTCGGCAAAGGGCATGTTTCTCGCATCACCGTGTATCGGGTAAATTTTGTTGTCAAGTCCCTGTTGTTTTATTCTGTTCCAATTATCTGTAGCTTCTATCCACAAATCATATGCCCAAACCTGAACCCCAAACTCCTTTGCGAGGAAAACACTGCTTATGGCTCTTCCACAACCCAAGTCAAGGACTCTCATGCCAGGTTTTAAGTCAATAGCTTCACACAGCCATTCTGTAAGCCATAAAGCATTTAAACCCATAGAGTTGTCAAGTACCCAGCCCGGGTCATATTTGTTTGAAAGGGGGAACCTTTCATTGTATAAAATATTTTCTTTATTTACGCTCATTGTAAATTCCTCCATTATTACTATCAATAGAGGAATAAAACCTGTTTAATTAAGCTTTGTTCCTCTATCAGCCACCACGCCCTCTTTGTAAATAATATACTTCTTTCAAATAAAACACCCCTTTCAAAGTCAGGTTATCAGTTACTCCTAATTCTACCATACGGTTGATTTCATACTCAATAAATGATTGAAGAGATAGATAACATATTTCAGAAATAAATGGTAAAATACTGCTGTAGATGTAAAAGTATATAAAATGCATGTTAGCCGGCGCATTTTTGGTCATTAAAGGACGGATGATAAAATGGATACTGAAAAGATGATTTATTTTGCCGTTAAGGCACTAATACTTCATGAAGGTAAATTCTTGGCTCTGCATAAAAGAATAATCGAAGAGGACTGGTTAGAACTTCCCGGAGGCAGGATGGAGTTTGGAGAAAGTGCTGAAGAAACAGTAATCAGGGAAGTGTTTGAAGAAACCGGACTTATTGTAAAACCAGTTAAACTATTGGACACATGGAACTCAGTCCATGAGGATTATCAAATAACAGGCGTTATTTATTACTGCATTATTGAAAATGGTGAAGTGAGGCTTTCGGATGAACATGACAGATACGAGTGGTTGAAAGCTGATATCCCGGGATTTGATAAACTACATAAAGCTTTCAGAGAAAAAATGGTTAATTGGGACTGGGATAATCTTAAATTATAAACTTAATTTCATAATGTATTATGTTCCTTTTACAAATTCCGCAGCATTTTATATGGATATAGAAACTTCAATTCCACTTAACTTTTCCTTCCTATCCGGTGGATAAGAATGATTATAACCAACAAATTTACAATAAGCAATAAACTTATTGACATAATTCAACTAAAAAATGAGACCTCCTATAAGGACGCCTCATTTTTGAACCATATAATTTGGGTAAAAAACATTTAATTTTCAAAAAACCTTGTCAATCTTTCATTTTTACGAACCGTATTTAGCTTGTTCACAGCAATCAACATTACATATCCTGTCATACCGCCAAGCAATCCCGATGCAATATATGCAAGTAAAAATCCTACATCCAAACTGTTTGCCAAAGCGATGTTATAGCATACTCCAATCAAGATTCCAAGAGCAGAAAAGATTAATGCCGACTGTAAAACTTTTAAAACTCTATTCAAAATGACAGGAAGAAAGTAGCCAATCGGAATAAAGAATAAAATGCAATTCACAACAGACCATCTATTAATAAAAACTAAAGGTGAAGCACCAGCGGCAGGACTATAATCTCTAAAATCCACAGTAACACCTGCCACAGGAATAAAACTAAAAATTATCACAATAAGAGTAATGACTGCTCCGAATATTACATTACCTGAATTCCTGAAACTAAATAAAGATTTGTGTAATTTCTTTTTAATTTCATTCGATTCTCCAAATCTTTCAATTGCTCTTTTTATTGATTCGCTCTCTGAAAAGCCATCTTTAATAAACTCCGATTTTAGTGATTCCAAATGGTCTCTAAATTCATCGGCAAGTTCCTCTTTTTTCTCTTTACTTATCTTCAAACCACCTATTATTGTGTTAATATATGTATCAAATTCGTACATAAAAAACCCTCCCTGCAAGACTTAATTAAATTATTCAGTGCATCCCATTCCTTTAGTTTTTTAGATAACTCCTTTTTTCCCTGTTCAGTAATACTGTAATACTTACGCCTCCCTCCCGATTCTGAATCTCCCCAATAGGCTTTTATAAGATTTTGCTTTTCCAGCCTTTGAAGGGCAGGGTATAATGTACCTTCACCTATGGAATATAAGTCATTGCTTTTCTCTTTTAACCTTTTAGCAATTTCATAACCGTATAAATCTTCCTTTTCAATTAAAGATAGCAGAAGAATATCTATACTACCTTTCATCATCTCTTTATTCACATTTCCACCACCTTCCAAATTTTACTTACTACATTGTATCACATATTACATCGTATTACAAGGTATTATAAAAATTTTTTCTCATTTTTTTGTTACTGTCAACATCAATTAATTATTGATACATAAGTATATTTACAGGAAATATAAAATGTCCGGATTTATATTCTCTAAGGGAAGTTTATCTCTTACCTTTATATGTACTCCATCTCATACGGCTAAACAGGAATTACATTCTATTAATTGCGCGCAAAAAACTCTTGTATGTTATAATTAAGACTGTGTCATTAAATTACGAAATGGCTGAGGTTAATATTAAGATATCGTGATTTCTGATAAAGTCATTTAACGAAAGGATTCAATATGACAGACAAAATAATGATTCTGTATTTTACCGGGACAGGCAACAGCCGATATGCTGCTGAAAAGATTGCAGATAAAACCAAATGTCAGCAACTGAATCTGAATGCGCTTATAAAAAAGAATGAGACCGCTGCGGTGCTGGCAGAAAATTTAGTGTTAATAACACCTACCTACGCGTGGAGAATCCCGAGAATCGTACGGGAGTGGATTCGAAAGGCCGATTTTTCAGCAGTAAAAAAAGTCTGGTTTGTAATGACATGCGGAAGCGAAATCGGAAACGCCTCCGCTTACAACCAAAAGCTTTGCAATGAAAAAGGCTGTGAGTATATGGGAACGGCGCAGATTATTATGCCCGAAAATTATATCGCCATGTTTGATGTGCCGGAAAAGAATAAGGCAAAAAAAATTATAGAAAACGCCAATCCTGTAATCGAAATGGCAGCTCAGAGAATTTCAGCCGGAGAGAAGTTTCCCGCTGAAAAGAACAGCCTGTATTACAGGATATTGAGCGGCATTGTTAATCCGGTGTTTTATCCTTTTTGTGTGAAGGCAAACGCATTCAAGGTGGATAACAGATGCATCGGATGCGGTAAATGCGCCGAAAAATGTCCGTTAAACAATATACGTATTGTGGATGGGAGGCCTGTCTGGGGCAAAAACTGCACACATTGCATGGCGTGTATCTGTTATTGTCCCACAGAGGCTATCGAATACGGAGAAAAGAGTAAAGGCAAACCCAGATATAATATGGAAGGGTTGAAAAATTAGTGGATATACCAAAAGAAAAAGCGAGGCTTTAGCCTCGCCTAATAAATGGAATTCCTGCTTGGATATAAGGAATGAGCAACTCAAATCAACTAATTTTAACATGGTGACGTTTTCGATAGTTTCATTCATCGGAAGGTTTGCCAACATTCTCCTTCTCAACAACGATTACATCAACACCGGCCTCCTGGATTTTAACCAATTCCTCCTCTAATGCATCCCAATCAGTTATCAATGTATCAAACATATTAACATCACATACCTTTATAAATGCCTTAAATCCTATCTTCTGATTAGGCATTAGCAGAATGTTTCTTCTGGTATTCTCAATAATAGCTCTTTGAAAAGTTGCTGTTTCGTCAGTTCCATTCGACACACCAAATTCTCCATCAACTCCTCCGGCAGTCATAAGACTTAAATCAAAATGCATATTTTTTACAAATGAGGTTGCAAGGCTATCAACAATAGAAGCCGTACTATGCTTGCGCATTTTACCCCCGACAATATAGACATCCACGTTGTCCCATAATTTTAACTCATTGGCAAGGGCTACTGAGTTGATAACAAGAGTATATTTTATATCTCGTGGCAAATATTTCAACATAAGGAATCCAATAGAACCACTCGTGAGATATACAATATCGTTCTCTTTGACAAACTCGGCTCCCTTTTTTGCAATTGCATCGTAGTTCTCATATACTTCTTTGATTTCTCTGATTCGTGGAGGTATAGCCCCCACTTGCATTAAGGGTATTGCCCCACCGTGCGTTCTTTTAAGAAGACCTTTCTCCTCAAGGATTCTTAAGTCACGCCTTGCAGATTCAACAGAAACATTAAATCTTTCTTGTATTTCGCCGATTGAGATTCTGCCATTCTCTTTGAGTATATTTAGTATCGCTTGATGCCTTTCTTCAATAAACATCTGAATATCACTCCTTCATAATATCACCTATGTTAATATTATATACCGTTTTTTAACGTTTTGTCAATACAAAACATTAATATTCGTTAATTATAAGTGATATTTTGAGTCTATACGTTAATAATCGTTAATTATAGGTAATGCAATAAAAATTTAAATGAAAATATTCTCGATAACATCCGGAATGCCAACTTGAAATCTCATTTTTGGTCAAGTCCAGGGGTGATGAATATATGAACGGCATAAAAATTATAATGATTTTGAAGGGAATTTAAATACTATTATTAATATAAGATTCTGCTTACATATTCACTTTTTTTATTTGGGTATAATACCTATATATTTTTGTTTTAGAGGATGATGTTCATGTCAAATTCCGAAAGAGTACCAAATAGACTAATAAACGAAAAATCACCATATTTACTCCAGCATGCATACAATCCTGTAGACTGGTTTCCCTGGGGTGAAGAAGCCTTTGCCAGGGCGAAGTCAGAGGACAAGCCTGTTTTTCTCTCCATCGGCTATTCCACCTGCCACTGGTGTCATGTAATGGAGCGGGAAAGTTTTGAGGATA
This sequence comes from Clostridiales bacterium DTU069, assembly GCA_001512485.1. Taxonomy (GTDB): domain Bacteria; phylum Bacillota; class Clostridia; order DSM-8532; family DSM-8532; genus DTU069. The sequence goes on from LFRV01000074.1 coordinate 11,321, forward strand.
AAGAAGTTGCAGAGTTTCTTAACAGGCATTTTATCGCAATCAAGGTGGACCGCGAGGAACGGCCGGACATCGATCATGTTTATATGTCCGTCTGCCAGGCTATGACAGGACACGGCGGCTGGCCGCTGACGATAATTATGACCCCGGACAAAAAGCCGTTTTTCGCCGGAACATATTTCCCGAAAAATGATCGATACGGAATCCCGGGTCTTATGAGCATACTGCGCAGCATTACAAAAGCGTGGAAGGAAAAACGCGACAACCTCGAGAATGCCGGAAACCGGATAATAGAAGCCGTTTATAATGATAACCATTATGATCCAAAAACCTTAAGCAGAACAATAATTGACGAAACATACCGGCAGCTTGAACGTTCTTTTGACCCTGAATACGGTGGGTTCGGAAATGCGCCAAAATTTCCGGTTCCGCATAACCTGCTGTTCCTATTAAGGTACTGGTTCGCAACCGGAGAAATGAAAGCCCTGGAGATGGTTGAAAAAACTCTTGATTCGATGTACAAAGGCGGGATTTACGATCATATAGGCTTTGGCTTCTGCCGGTATTCCACCGACAGGAAATGGCTTGTTCCGCACTTTGAAAAAATGCTGTACGACAACGCGCTGCTTTCCATTGCTTTTGCCGAAGCGTACCAGGCGACAAAGAACAAAAAGTACGCGCAGGCTGCATACGAAATTTATGAATATATAAAAAGGGATATGACATCCCCGGAAGGCGCGTTCTACTCCGCAGAAGACGCAGACTCCGAAGGAGTCGAAGGGCTTTTTTACACCTGGCTGCCTGAGGAAATAACATCCGTATTGGGTGAAGAAGACGGAAAGCGTTTCTGTGATATGTTCGATATTACCTCTTCGGGCAATTTTGAAGGTAGAAATATACCAAACCTTATCAGAGCGGAAGAGATTGATTATAATTTCATTGAAAAGTGCAGAAGCAAGCTGTTAAGCGTCAGGGAAAAAAGAGTGCATCCGTTTAAGGACGATAAAATTTTAACTTCCTGGAACGCGTTAATGGCGGCTTCCTGTGCGATAGGCGGCCGTATTCTTAATGATAAATCCCTTGTAAACATGGCTGAAAAGGCGGTATCGTTTATAAATACAAGACTAAAAAGGGAAGACGGCCGGCTTTACGCCCGTTTCAGGGACGGGGAAGCGGATATCCCCGCGTTTCTTGACGACTATGCTTTCCTCCAGTGGGCCTATATTGAATTGTACGAGTCAACTTTCGAACCCGAATTCCTGAAAGATGCCGTTTCAATATACAACGAAATCGAAAGGCTTTTTTCCGATACTGAAAACGGCGGTTTTTTCTTTTACGGGAATGACGCGGAAAAACTGATATCAAGGCCGAAAGACGCTTACGACGGCGCTGTGCCGTCAGGAAACTCGGTTATGGCGATGAACCTGCTACGGCTGTTCCGGATGACAGGAAATATTATGTATGTTGAAAACTATGAAAAGCAGCTCAAAGCCTTCAGCGGGCAGGTTTCATTGTCGCCTTCGGCGTATGTCCATATGCTTACCTCGTACCTTGTTTACATGCAGCCCCCGCAGGAAATAATCGTTGTTTCAAACGAGCCGGAAAATACGCTGATGCAGTATGTTGATATTGTGCGGAACAATTTCCGCCCGTTTACGTCTCTTCTGATATACGGCAGCAAGTACAAAGAACTGGAAGACGTAATACCGTATATTTCCGGATATACGGCTCCGGACGGAAAGACTCACGCTTATGTGTGTAAAAACTTTGCCTGTGAAATGCCCGTTTCGGATTTGGATGATTTACGGCGGCTTTTGTCCTGATCCCAAAAACATTTATGCATTCATCAATTAAATATGTTATTATGGGTGAAGAAGAAGCGAAAGAGAGATTCTTTATGGATAAAATTGTGAAAAGGATAATTATTTTCGTTTTTACGGTTTTTGTCGTATTGACACTCTTAATATTTGTATTAAGTGACAGCTTTTCCGCATCGAAATTATTAATAATTGCGGCAATTGCCGCCGTGATTGTTCTTTACGCCAAATTTCCCGTTATATCCGAATGGAAAATAAACAGAACGCGGCCGCTTCTTCTGGCAGCCGCCGCCTCATCGTTATTCCTTCGCATTGTATGGGTATATTTCGTTAAAGCGATACCGGTTTCGGATTTTTATACATATCACTCCCTTGCGGGCGCATTGGTTAATGGTGAAATACTTTACCCGAAGTTTATATCCCTATTCCCTCACGTATTTGGGTATTCAAAAGTTCTATCGGTTGTATACTCGATTTTCGGCCCGCGCCCTGACAGCGCCGTCGCGTTCAATATTGCATTGAATATCGGGATTCTTTTATTAATATACCTCATCGGAAAAATCCTGCATGATGAAAAGACCGGGCTTGTTTCAGCGGTTATATACGCTTTCTGGCCTTCTCAGATATTTTATAACTCGCTCGTATTAACCGAACCGTTTTTCACTTTCGGGCTCCTCTTTCTTATCGCTGTTTACCTATACGCAGTAAAGCATATCAATAACGTTATATGGAGAATTCCCGTCTTCTTATTTATTGGAGTTACGGCAGGTTTTTTAAAGTATATACGTCCGGCGGTTATTATTCTTATATTAAGCTTTTTAATCCATTACCTTCTGCTGGAACACAAATATAATCCGCGCAGCAAAGACGGAAAAAAGGAGATTCTTATTAGATCCGGCATTTGCATATTGCTGATCCTTTCGTATATTGCTGCTTCGTCGTTAGTGTTAAAAAACATTGATAATTTAACTGGAATTAAAACGGCGAAAAATACTTCGGGCTTTTACATACTTGCCGGACTTAACAACGAATCCGAAGGAAGGTGGAGCGCAGAAGATTCGGCCATGCTTGAGTCTTTAATCAGTGAAGGGTTGACATCTGATCAAATTCACGAGCAGCTTGCAAAAACAGGCATAAAACGCCTTAAAGAAATGGATTTGTTTTCATTTGTCAATCTTCAGGTAAATAAAAATAAACATATGTGGGGAAATGACCATAAAAGCATTACATATATTCAGAATTCGGTTTCGCCGGCATCGCGCGTTAACATATCTAAACATGCGGGCTGGCTGACCTTCGCTGCAGACGCATATTATTTTCTTTTTCTTGTACTGTCCTGCGCGGCGCTATTCTTTGCAAAAAGCGATAATAAAGAAAATATCGGCAGCGGATCATATATCTTTTATTTATACATTCTCGGAACGGTTGCCGCCCATATGCTTGCAGAAGTCCACAGCAGATATCATTACCCCGTTATTCCTCTTCTTTGCCTGGTTGCCGGAGTATTTTTTTCCAAGCTGAATATGACCGGATTTTTGGAAAGAAACAAGCAGAAGGGAACTGTTCTTGCTTCTCCGGAGGAAAAGCAAGAACAGTCCAGTTCCTTTAGATAAATGTGTAGTTCATTCCGCTGTTGTTATCCCAGTTGTTGGCGCTGTCCTTGAAAGCAATATTAACATTTTTGCCGTGCATTGTGGGAATATCGGCATGGAATGAGTTTCCAGCCCTGTTCATTCGTATTGTCTGGACATTTTCCCAGTTTGTATTGCTCCCGAAACCAACAACGGTATACACATCATCAGCCCCGCACTTGGCAAGAAGCCCGTCATACTTTAAAGTCGCTGTATTATCGGAAATCTTTGTGAAAACTACTCCGTTTGACAGATACCTTTGGTTATTGTTCATATCAAGGGTTTCAGAGAATTCTTCCTTGAACTTCTCACTAGCCTGTTTGCTTACGTGAAGGCCGGTTGAACGCTTATTGCTTTTATTCTTTTTCGCATCGTGTTCCAAAACATTGTCCAAGATGCTCATTGCATTTTTTCCCTCCTGTCTCGTTCATTATCATATTTAGTATGCGTTTTTAATTTACCGTTTATGATAGGATATTTCGCCAAATTGATTTTGTAAAATTCTGGATATAGATTTAAGTCCATTTTGATATATTTGGTGCTTAGGTTCTTGTTTTTGTTATTGTATAATAGATTAGAGCAATACCTTAAACAGTGACGCGTATTTGTCTATTATTCCGGTTTGCTTTATTATTTCCCAGGAGTTATAATTTATATAATGATTATTTTAATGCGTTTTTGATTGCGTTTACTAAATGAAACAACGGGTTTGATACAATGAAAAAACGAAGAATAAAACTTCTTAAGCCGTCAAATTATGAAATCGACATGGTTAACGGCCCTTTATTTTTTAAAATTATAAAATTTTCTCTGCCGCTTATGCTTTCGGGAGTCCTGCAGCTATTATACAACGCAGCGGATATTGTCGTAGTGGGGCGTTATGTCGGCAGTACCGCCCTTGCCGCGGTAGGATCTACAGCATCTATAACAAACCTTATTATCAGCCTATTCATAGGTTTATCTGTCGGAACAAGTGTTTTGGTCGCACAGTACCAAGGGGCGGGAGAGCCCGGAAATGTGAGCAGTGTTGTACATACATCAATTGCCGCAAGCGTAATATGCGGCATAATTATTGGAACAGTGGGAATAATAGCTACAAAAAACATCCTTATTGCAATGGGTTCGCCCGCTGATGTAATAGATCAATCAGTACTATATCTTAGAATAATTTTCACAGGTATGCCTGTTTTAATGCTTTATAATTTCGGAAGCGCCATATTAAGAGCGGTAGGCGACACAAGAAGACCTCTTTTTTATTTGACTGTTTCGGGGCTGGTTAATGTTACTCTTAACTTTATATTTGTTGCGTTCTTTCACATGGGGGTTGCCGGAGTGGCTGTGGCAACTGTTATTTCCCAGGTTATTTCGGCTGTCCTTGTATTGATATGCCTTATGCAGTACAACGGCGCATGCAGGTTAATATTGAAGGATGTTAAAATTCATAAGGATAAATTGATTAAAATCTTAAAAATAGGTGTTCCGGCCGGTCTTCAGGGTACAATTTTCTCACTGTCGAACGTACTAATTCAATCGTCGGTAAACTCTTTCGGTTCGGCTGTCATGGCGGGCAATTCCGCATCTTCCAATATAGAAGGATTTACGTTTATCACAATGAACTCGTTCCACCATGCGGCATTAGCTTTCACGGGCCAGAACGTCGGTGCCGGGAAGTATAAACGTGTAAAACGCATATTTCTGATATGTTCACTGCTTGTTTGTTCAGTCGGAATCGGAGTGGGAACAATTGCGCGCTTGTTCGGAAAACAGCTTTTGGGTATCTACGCGCCCGGAAATGCCGAAGTGATAGGCTACGGCATGATACGGCTTGCCGTTATTTCAAGCGCCCATTTCACAGCCGGTTTAATGGATGTATTGGTCGGAATGCTGAGAGGCATGGGAACATCACTGACGCCAATGATTGTATCTTTAGCCGGTGTTTGCGGAATCAGAATTGCCTGGATATATACCGTGTTTTCGCGAAACAGGGATTTAAAGACTTTATATTTGTCATATCCTGTTTCATGGAGTATTACTGCGTTAATTCATCTGATATTCTTTTTTATCTTTTTTTCAAAGCTTAAGAATAAAGAGAAAGTCAAAACTCCGACAGGATAAACGCTTTCAGCAAATTAACCGCACTTTTTACATCGCCAATATCCACCATTTCACATGGGCTGTGCATGTACCTGCACGGTATTGATACCGCTCCCGACGGTATCCCGCCCGCTGTTGTATGGATTGAGCCTGCGTCATTTCCGCCCTTTTCGATTACTTCAAGCTGGTATTGAATATCAAATCTTTTTGCCAGGTCAATCAGTTTATTCTTTACAAGCGGGTGTGATATTGTCCTTCCGTCCTTAATCATGACCGCGGCACCTTTTCCAAGTTCTATTGACAACGGGTTGCATCTGGGTGTATCGCCGGTATTTGTAACGTCCACCGCTATTGCGAGATCCGGCATTAAGGCATACGCGGCGGTTCCGGCGCCGCGAAGCCCGACCTCTTCCTGAACCGTAAATACAAACACTACCTCGTTTTTTACCTCTTTTATCTGTCGGATAAGATCTATTAACACTGCGCAGCCAATTCTGTCGTCAAGAGCTTTAGAGATGTATTTCCCGTTCTGTTCGATCGTATCGGCTTCAAACACCGCGATATCGCCGGGGGAAACATATTCCATCGTCTCTTCCCTGCTGTTTGTTCCTATGTCTATAAACATCCGCGGAAATTTAAGATCTTTTAATTCTTTTAGTTTTTCTTCATAACATACACAACCGCATACGCCATTGGCGAATCTTACCCTTTGCCCAAGCGAAAAGACCGGGCTGACACCGCCGATATTTGAAAAACGTATGAAGCCGTTTTCTTCGATATATGTTGCGACAACGCCGATTTCATCCATGTGGGCCGCAAGCATTATACGCTTGCCGTTTCCTTTTTTCACGGCAATAAGGTTTCCAAGCGTATCTGTATATAATTCGTCTACCTTCCCCGATATATTTTTGCGTATAACGTCGCGGATTTCATCCTCGCGGCCCGAAGGCCCGTAAGTTCCGGCAAGTTCCCTGACGAGTTCAATCATTTTTTTGCCTCCCATCAAACACTAAAGGCAGCGTAAGCAAAGCCTTTTTGACCAATTCCTTCGTATTTTCGAGATCATTTATATCAAGCACCGAAACAGGCGAATGAATGTATCGGCATGGAACCGAAACCGCAAGCACTCGCACTCCTGAACCTGAAACCTGTATTTTTCCCGCGTCATTGCCGCCTGACACGGTTTGCTTCCACTGAAACGGTATCGATTCATTTTTGACCGTTGATTCAAAATGCCTTAAGAGTGTGCTGTCCGCTATTGCCGTCCTGTCCATAAACGTTAATGCCGGACCTTTGCCCATTTTTGTCGATATTTCATGCCCGCTGACTTCAGGGACATCGGCACAGGTAGTGCCTTCAAGAACGACAGCGATATCGGGGGCCACCCTCTTTGCCGCAACTGTCGCTCCCCTCAGCCCAATTTCCTCCTGGACGGTGAAGCATGCATACAGTTCAAAGGGCCATTTTTCCTTAACAAGTTCAAGAAGTACGGCGCAGCCGGCCCGATCATCGAGCGCCTTCGCTTTCAATCTGTCCTTTCCGAAAAAAACCGGTTCACTTGAAAACGCTGCATAATCACCCAATTTTATATATTTTTCAGCGTCTTCCCGGTCCTTTGCGCCGATATCAATATAAAGGTCTTTCAATTTTACCGCGCTTTCGCGCTCCTTTTTCTCCTGCAAATGTATTGATTTATAACCAATAACACCGGGTATTTTCGCATCGCCGATCCGGACATGCTGTCCAGTTAGAATTCTTGCGTCAAAACCGCCGACAGCGGCAAATTTCAGTTTTCCGTCATCGGTGATATGATTAACTATCAATCCTACTTCGTCCATATGGGCGGCAAGCATTACCTTAAAGTTCCCGCCTTTGCCCCCGGCCTTTACTATAAGGTTTCCGATAGTATCGGTCATGTATTCCAGGCCGTATTTTTCAACACGCTCCTTAATATACTTCCTGACCTGCTCTTCGTTTCCGGAAACCCCGTCAATGCGTGTAAGATCAATTAATGTCTGAATCATCGGCATCCTCCTTTGACGGAATAACGGTTCTTCCGGCAGCAAACTTCGCTACAAGGGCGGAAGCGATATCCACATCCCCAAGATTAACAAGCTCCGCTCCCGTATGCATATACCTTAACGGGATGCAAACTTCAACAACGGCTATTCCCATCCCGGACACCTGTATCGCCCATGCTTCAGTTCCGGGGTTTCCCGCTTCGACGCAAAGCTGTGTCGGGATACCTTCCCTATCTGCAATCTCGAGCAACTGTTCTGTGAATTTCCTGTTAAACGCGGGGCCTACGCCGACCGGCACGCCTTTCCCAAGAGCAAATGTACTTGCTTTGTCCGCATCGGGCATATCACCGTGGCAGACATCTATTACAACTGCAATATCGGGTTCAATATTATGCGAAGACGAAATCGCGCCGATAAGCCCTGCCTCTTCCTGAACGGTAGCTATTACATAAACATCGTTTTCGTGTTCACTGTTTTTCAGTTTTTCAAGAGCAAGCACACAAGCCGCAACGCCGCACCTGTTGTCAAGGTTTCTCCCGGCGACACAACCGTTTATCATCCTGACAAACGGCGAATTTATAGATACCGGATCTCCGACTACGACCGTTTCCTTTAACTCTTCATCGGGTAATCCGGTATCTATGAACAGATCGGTAAGCTTAACGTTTTTTTTCATTTCATCGCTTGAAAAAAGATGCGGAGGTTTTGCCCCAATAACGCCGAAAATGTCTTTTTTCCCGCGAACCGTGACTTCACGCGCAAGCAGCGCTTTCATATCGATACCGCCAAGGTTCGACACGCGCAAAAAGCCGTTTTTCTCATAACCTGATACAATCATTCCTATTTGGTCGTAATGGGCGGTTATCATTATTTTTTTGCCATTTTTCGAGCTTCCCTTTTTATACGCTATAACATTGTAAAACGTATCAACCCATACTTTGTCGCAATACTGTTCAAAGTATTTCTTTATTTCATCCGAAGCCGAAGCTTCAAATCCGGCTATGGCATCTATTTCACACAGTTTTTCAAGCAAAGTATCCGTCCGCATTGCAAAAGGCACTCCTGTTATAACATCGTTCCAAACCTGTTATGCTGCCGCTGCTCATCTTCAGCCCAGCACGCCGGAACACCGGCCGCACAGATCGGGATGCTTCGGATCTTCCCCGACCGACTCGCTGTACATCCAGCATCTTTCGCATTTTTTGCCCGGCGCCCTGTTGACATCAATTTCTATTTCCTTTGCCGCGTCATTCCTTTCTACGTTAACATCGGATACAATGAATATCATCGGCAGTATCGCAAGGTTTTCGTTAAGGAATTCGAGTTCGGCACCGGAAGCCTTCAGCGTGATCGATGCTTCAAGCGAAGAACCGATGATTTTTTCGTTCCTCGCGTTTTCCAGCGCTTTTAACACTTTATCACGAACCTCTATCAGGTGATCCCATTTTTCCTTCAACTGCTCGTTATCGTAAGTATCGTCCGCCTCCGGCCAATTGTTTAACTGGACGCTTTCCGGGTTGTCATTTTTCCTGTGCGGAAGGTATTTCCATATTTCCTCGCTTGTAAACGATATAACCGGCGCGAGCATCCTGACGAGTGCATCAAGAATTATATACATCGCGCTTTGGGCTGATCTTCTTTTTTTGTAGTCGGCAGAATAAGTGTATATTCTGTCTTTTATAACATCAAGGTAGAAATTGCTCATGTCTATTACACAGAAATTATGAACGTTATGGATAAAGCCATGGAATTCGTACCTGCTGAACGCGTCCTCGACCTTCCTGATCAGGCTGTTCAGCCTCATGAGCGCCCATTTGTCGAGCTCTTCCATTTCATCATACGGAACGATCATCGTTTCCGGGTCAAAGTCGCTTATGTTGCCGAGGATAAAACGGGCCGTGTTTCTTATCTTGCGGTAGTTTTCGGAAAGCTGCTTAATGATGTCGTGCGAAATCCTTATATCTGTCTTGTAATCCGAAGAAGCTACCCACAGCCTTAAAATATCCGCGCCGTATTGGCTTACAACATCCATCGGATCTATGCCGTTCCCAAGGGACTTTGACATTTTTCTTCCCTGGCCGTCCACAACATATCCATGTGTCAATACCTCCCTGTACGGAGCTCTTCCCTTTGTTACAACAGCGGTCAGCAGGGATGACTGGAACCAGCCGCGGTGTTGATCGCTTCCTTCAAGGTACATGTCCGCAGGCCATGAAAGCATCGGATTTGTTTCAAGCACCGCCGCATGCGAGGAACCTGAATCAAACCAGACATCCATTATATCGGTTTCCTTCCTGAATGTACCGTGACCGCATGAGCATTTAACGCTTTCAGGCAGGATCTCGGAAGCGTCTTTTTCAAACCACGCGGTTGAACCTTCCCTTGCAAACAGTTCCTTTACCGCTTCAATTGTTTGTTCGTTTATCAATTCCCTGCCGCATTCATTGCAGTAGAAAATAGGTATCGGAACGCCCCATAATCTCTGACGCGATATGCACCAGTCATTTCTTTCCGCGACCATCTTTGATATGCGTTCTTCGCCCCACTCCGGTATCCAATTGACTTCTTTAATCGCTTCGAGGGCTTCCTTTTTAAAGCTCTCAACCGAAATAAACCACTGCTCCGTTGCCCTGAACAATATCGGGCTTTTACATCTCCAGCAGTGAGGGTACTGGTGATCAACATCGGTGTCGGCAAGCAGCGCGCCTGCTTCTTTCAGGTGCTTTAATATTGCCTTGTTCGCCTCATCATAAGTGAGCCCTTCAAAAGGTCCCGCCTCTTTTGTCATTACGCCTTTTCCGTCAACGGGGACTACAACTTCGAGGCTGTCGTATTTTTTGCACACGTCAAAGTCTTCGACGCCGTGGCCCGGAGCGGTATGAACGCATCCCGTACCTGCATCGAGAGTAACATGGTCTCCCGTTATAACAAGCGAATCCCTGTCAAGGAACGGGTGGTAAGTTACCATGTATTCCATTTCAGCCCCGAGAATTTCGCCAAGCACTGTATATTCACTGATTTGCGCAACCTTCATCACATCTTCCAGCAGTTCTTTTGCAACAATATATTTCTCGCCGCCGGCCCTGACAATCGAATAGACAAAATCCGGGTTGACCGAAATGGCGACATTGCCGGGAAGCGTCCATATTGTCGTTGTCCATATCAAAACATAAGTGTTTTTAATGTCGATACCCATTTTCGAAAGCTTGCCCTTATCGTCTTTAAGCAGGAACTTTACGTAAACCGACCTGCTTCGTTTATCCATATAATCAATCTCGGCTTCTGCCAGTGCCGTTTCACAGTCAGGACACCAATATACGGGTTTTAAGCCTTTATATATGCAGCCGCACTGCGCCATTTTGCCGAAAACCTCTATTTGTTTTGCTTCATATTCGGGCTTCAGCGTAATATACGGGTTATCCCAGTCGCCAACCACTCCGAGGCGCTTGAATGACTTACGCTGGATATCAAGATATTTCAGCGCGAACTTTTCACAGGCTTTTCTGAACTTTACCGGCCCGACTTCATGACGGTTCAGCCCCAATTCATTTATCGCCCGGTTTTCTATGGGAAGCCCGTGGGTATCCCAGCCCGGCACATATGGAGTATAATACCCTTTCATATCATAATATCTTATAACGATATCCTTAAGCACCTTATTAAGCGCGGTACCCATATGGATATCCCCGTTAGCGTAAGGCGGGCCGTCATGCAGAATAAATTTTTTCCCGCCTTTATTTCTTTCCAGGCGCTTATGATATATATCCTTTTCCTTCCATTCCTTAAGAATTTCAGGTTCCTTCTGCGGCAAATTCCCCCTCATCGGAAAATCCGTCTTCGGAAGATTAAGCGTTTTTCCATAATCCATATTTCGCAGCCTCCGTTTTATTTTAATAGTTTATATTGTTTCCAAAATTAATAAAGCCTTTCGTCACACATGGGACGAAAGGCATACTTACGCGGTACCACCCAAATTGCGGACATTCAGCCCGCCGCTCTCACGGGATATAACGGTCCCAACCGGCTTCCTTACTCCTGTCGTTTCGGGTTGCGGCTTCCGGAGGATTTTCAGCAAGCTTGCCTGCGAAGCTCTCACCTGTCCTTCGCTCTCTTTAAGGATACACTTTGCTTACTCGTTCCGATCATAGCCGTTAAAATGTTTAAACCTAATTATATACGACTGTACAGGCCCCTGTCAAGAATGCAAAGCGAAGACGGTGTAAAATTGGATGTTTTATGGCCATTATCCCGAAAGGGCTGACTTGTACATATGCCATATGGCATCATCATCGCCGAAGCTTCCGGCTTTGGTCAATATGGTTTTCGAGCCTCCCGGGCGAAGCATCATTACCGACTGTACCGTTCCTTGACGGATTTCCCGCACGGGAATGAACCCCCGCCCATCAAGAGCGCTCATAATACCAAACAGGGTATCGCCGCCGATCACGCTTAACACGTCCACATTTACGGTATTTATGACTTTGGCTGTTATCTCGCCCAATCTTTTTGCTATACTGATATGCAAATTATCGGCAGAAAGCCGATGCTCTTTTACATATGTGCCGGACTTTTCCATATCTTTGTCGTCCCGGGCCGTACATACGAGTACCGCGCCGTTTTCCCGGAGCATTCCGCAAATCACCCGTATAATTTCATCGGAGTGAAACTCACCAATATATTCCTCGGGCGTGAGCACTAAATGAGGCAGTCCCATCTCAACAGCATAATTTATTTGCCGTCTCGTACGCTCATTTATGCTGCCGCAGATTATCAGGTGGCTTTGGGCATCTATTTCCGGCGCTGCCGTTCCGGCTGCCGCAGCAGGCGCAGCATATTCTTTTAAAACCGACGCGAAGCCCGCGCAGCCGGCCACTGCTATATCCTGCATGTATGGAAGTATGCGCCGGGCTATCCTGTGCATATCATCGTCCGTAACAGCATCGCTAACCAGGATTTCCTTTTCCCCGGATATGCTGAAATCCTCCATCGCCAGGTTGGTTAAGTGTACAGTAAGATCCGTCTGCTTAGCGATAATATCGCTGATTACACTCGTGGCAACAGGATCAAGTGCATCTTTCGCATTATGCGCATGGGTGGCTGGTACCCCGTCGACAAATAAACGCCCATTTTTCACAATCCGGCGCATACGCGGATAAGACGGGACAAAGACCATTTTCTTCCGTCCCGATGAATCCAGTACCGCTGTCAATTCAGCACCTAAATTGCCGCGGAGAAGCGAATCGGTTTTTTTATATATCCATGGAAAACGGTGCCTGACACAATCCACGGCTTCATATACGGTCTTATACGCCTCTTCTGCCGGTAAATGACGGGATTCAGTATCTACTACAAGAATATCTGCAGACTCTTCTCCTTTAATCCTGTCCGCGGTGGTCACAAATACACTGGCTTCGGAACCGGCAAATTGAACTCCTGTATCTAAAGCACCGGTCAAATCATCAGCTATGAGTACCATTCTCCGCATAGCAAATTCCACCCATTACTTCATCAAACCAGGAAATTTGTTCCTGGCCATAGCAACGGCAAGATCTATTGCTTCAACCAGGCTGCCTTCATTTGCTCGTCCCTCGCCCGCTTTATCATAAGCCGTTCCGTGATCTACCGATGTGCGGATGATTGGAAGTCCGACAGTCACATTAACTCCACTTACGGATTCACGCCCGTGTGTTTCAGGGCTAAGCTTAAATCCAATGAGTTTTAATGGTATATGTCCCTGATCATGATACATCGCAACAACTATATCGTACTGTCCCGCCAATGCTTTGACGAAAACAGTATCAGGGGGTACGGGACCTTCCGCAAGGTAACCGTTAGCTTTTGCTTCTTCAATTGCAGGATAGATCCATTTCCTCTCCTCATCACCAAAAAGGCCATTTTCCGAGCTGTGTGGATTCAATCCCGCAACCCCGATTCGGGGCTTTTTTATCCCCATTAGTTTCAAAGCTTCATCAGCAAGCCGGATCACATCATAAACCCGCTCTTTTGTTACAAGGTCACACGCCTGCCTTATGGAAACATGAGTTGTACAATGGATAACCCGCAAAGTATCGGATACAAGCATCATCGCATAACTGCTGCATCCAGTGTGGTGAGCAAAAATTTCGGTATGTCCCGCGAAATGATAACCGGCGTTATGAATAGCTTCTTTATTTATCGGACAAGTGACAACAGCATGCACTTCTTCATTTAATGCCAGGTTTATTCCTTTCACAATATATTCATATGAGGCTTTGCCGGTTTTTTCACTGACGGTTTTGTACTCCCATCCTCGTGGTTCCAATAAACCCATGTCGATAAGATCTATCTCCCCAAACCTGCCTTTAGCTTCTCCGGGCTCTTTTATTATATTGAACCTCAAGCTGCCGCCGGTAAAAGAGATCGCATCTTTCATAGGTTCAAGATCCCCGATAACGACAGGTACGCATGTATCATAAATAGATTTGTGTCCGAGAGCTTTCACCGCTATCTCAGCGCCGATCCCGGCAGGGTCTCCCATCGTAATCGCCAGGACTGGTCTTTTATTCATTATATTACTCTCCTCCATGGTTCACATCCTAAACGCAAGGCTCCGGGCGCACGCCGCTTCCATGTAGCGTGCATCTGTGTATAGTCCAAGCTTTATATCTTTCATATGTACATGGTACACATGTTTTGAAAAGTCATGCAGAAACATTTGCGGAAACACGCCTTGCCATAGCAGATGGCTGGGAGTCAAGCTTTCTTTCAGTGTATATGATTTAGTGTCAAAAGTCAAAATATACAAACCATCTCTAAGGAGTGCTTACTTAATAAAAACTAGTATACTGCAAGAAATAAAGTCGCGCTTGACGGTTTCCAAATTTAGTAATACTATAAATTTACTTATAGAAAATACATCACAGTTCACATCAATTTGTATGCTTATTAGGATTATTATACAGATAATATCGCTTCATGAAAAACAATATTAGCATTCAGTAAAATATTGTAAGGAGTTACATAATTGAACACAAATATTTATGCCGTAAATTATCTTTATCATTATTACGAAGCAAGCATTGGACCATTTGTTAATTTAAGCGAACTGCCCATTTGTGAAGCGGAAAAAATCTTAAATGACATAAAAGCAAGGGGTAAAACTTTTGCGGCAAAGCGCTCATCCGATTATATGAAAACAAGGGGAGAGCTTGAACAAAAAGCAAGAAGCATGTTCATACAAAAAGGCGGAAAGCCAATCAGAAGTGTGCCGCATTATATGACATTAGGTCCATGCACATGGCTGTTGGATTGGTATGAGAATGGAAAGGCATTACGTATTCATATCGATATGTTTTCTGAAGAACAAGTAAGCTTTACATACGGGGATCTATTTCCTGCTATGCGGTATAATGACGGGAAACCGTACAGGAATACGGTATATACCAAGCAGGAAATATATGAAATAATAAAAATGTATGGTCTGCCGCAAGACTGGAACAGAACCGGAAGTAAAGGACCTGAAAGGTATATTGAAGCACAAATATGGGACGACGAACCAATAAAAGCATATTTTCAAGGCAGGTATAACAATAAATATTCAGAATGATGTGCAGTGCGAGGATTTTTCAAAAATGAAGGAACATTTTATCAGCGGCTACAGGGAAGCATTTGACATTTCGGAAGAGATGCTGTTATATTATGCCTATGTTCAAGAGATTCGCATACTTATACGGGTATGTCAAAATACTGGTTTCTTCGCATGAAGTATGGGACAATGAGCCCGAATGGCTCACAAACCTCAGGAAAAGAACACCGCTCCAAAGGGTATGGAACCGAAGCTGTAATGCTAATGCTGGATTACGGTTTTAATAACCTGCGTATTGAAAGGATTACAGCAAATACGCTTGAACATAATACAGGAGCGCAGCGTTCCTTGGAAAAATGCGGGTTTGTGCTGGAAGGAAGGGAACGGAGAACCAGGGTGATACTAAAATTGCTTGACGGTTTCCAAATTTAGTAATATACTTATTCGAAATAAACCGTGACACCGGTCGTTAAATCGCCGTGCCGGAATAAATTAAGGATAAACGGCTTATTGTGAACGAATCAGCAGCAAAGACGATTACAACACATAATTTTTGGGGGTTAACCGCATGGTAAGGAAAGCCGCAGTAGATGATGTTGCCCGTATAGCGGAAATTCATGTTACGGGGTGGAGATTTGCTTATCGGCACCTTATTTCGGAGGAATTTCTTTTTAAAACGATGAATGTCCCTCAAAGGATTGCCGCTTTTACAAAATCCATAGAGGAACAAAAGGGCGATACATATGTTTTTGAGGAAAACCAAATCGTAAAAGGTTTCATTACTATCGGCCCGTGCAGGGATGCGGATAAATCATCTTCTTTTGAATTATGGGGCATTTATGTCGATCCGTTCATGGTCAGGAACGGAATAGGTTCAAAACTGCTGAATTACTGTGAACAGAAAGCGTCGGAACTGGGATATAACGATATCGTTTTATGGGTTTTGGAGGGTAATTCCATTGGAATAAATTTTTACACGAAAAAGGGCTTCGCATTCGAAGGTGGAAGAAAACTTCTCGATAAATTCGGCATATACGAAATAAGGTATCAGAAACGTATAGGATAAAATGATGCCTGTTATTCGTTAACCAAACAGGAATATTATGAATGGGTTCATAATATTAAGAGAGTGTTGGCAAAATGAAGATGATAGTTACGGATTTGGACGGTACGCTTTTAAGAAGCGACAAGAGCATTTCCGATAGGACTTTGAAAGCACTGGGCAGGCTGGATTCAAAAGGCATAAAGCTTGTCATTGCAACCGCGAGGGCAAAAAGGCATGTTGCAAAGCTGTTACCGTTCGATTTTGTGAACATGTACATTGCCTGTTATAACGGCGCGGAAATTTATCACGGCGATAAACTTATTTACTATAAATACATTAATGAGAAATTTATAGAAGATTTTGTTAAATGGTTGCTTGGCAAATATCCGAATATAAACGTCGCGCTGGAAATTTCAAACTGCCTGTATACCTGTTTTGACATTAATGTTATGAAGAATTGGGATCCGCCGTATTCGAGGGTTGATTTCCATAAATTCGAATATAAGCCTACAGCAAAAATACTCGTGGATTTAAGAGAAATTGAGGATATTTCCGAAATCACGGACAATATTCCAAACGGCTGCAAGTGCATAGTTACCGACGGCGGCACGCTGGCCCAGATATCTCATGCGGATATTTCCAAGCTTAATGCGGTGAAAGATATATCAAGAATATTAAATATTGAGTTAAAGGACATTATCGCTTTCGGCGACGATTACAATGATCTTGAAATGCTTGTTGAATGCGGCAGGGGCGTGGCAATGGGAAACGCGCCCGATGAAATTAAAAGGAAAGTAGGCTGCTGTACATTGACAAACGATGAGGACGGCGTAGCCGTCGAAATAGAAAGAATTCTGAATGAGAAAACGAAAAATTGGTGAAAGTGGCTTACATCATAGAGTAAGCCACTTTTACATGTAAATGGTTATTAACAGGTTTGAGTTTTTACGACCTTCGCCGGTTTAATTGAAATGTTTAAATTGGGGCAGGTAATCGCGGTTTGCGTTAAACATTTCGTCAACCATGCTCTTTATCTCGGCAAGGCTTAATACGGCCGAAGTGAGAGGATCAAAGCATATTGCATGGAATACCTTGCGAGGATCGCCTTCCAAGGCGGCCTCGACCGCCAATTCTTCGCAGCGCGCGTTCGTGTTGACAAGTACAGCAAGATGCGCCGGCAGCGGACCTACATGCAAAGGCCTGATGGAATTCTTCGACGCAAGCACCGGTACTTCCACGCAGCATCCTTCCGGCAGGTTGTCGATAAGCCCGAAATTCCTGACGTTTCCATTGAATTCAAACATTGTATTGTCTCCGAATGCAGCATTGAAAATATACGCCGCATATTCCTTCCCGCGTGAAAGATCGATTTCTTTTTGCTCGAACCAATCCGTTATTTCCTTTTTCCATGTATTTTCCCTCTCCAGGTATTCATTAAGGATATAACCGTATTCACCGGGGTTCCATCCCGT
>LFRV01000074.1:29014-160290 GCA_001512485.1 Clostridiales bacterium DTU069
CGGATTAGCGGGTACGCATCTTTGCCGTTCCATTTGTATTCAAGGTAAAAAGCCTGGTGGTTTATACCCGCGCATAAATATGTAATTTCATCAATCGGCGCGCCTATCCAATCAGCCAGCATTGCAGCAGTGCCCTGTACGCTGTGGCATAATCCTGTTATCGTAAGGTTTTCATATTTTTCCTGCATTGCCCTGCACAGCATCGCCATAGGATTCGTATAATTAAGAAAAACCGCGTTAGGGCAGTATTTTTCTATGTCGGAACAAATGTCAAGCATTACCGGGATTGTCCTTAGCGCCCTGAATATCCCCGACGGCCCGCGGGTATCGCCAACATTTATGTCTACGCCGTATTTTTTCGGTATTTCTATATCATATCGCCATATATTAACGCCTCCGGCCAAAATTGTGCATATAACGCCATCCGCATCCTTCAGCGCCTCCGCCCTGTCTTTAGTCGCTATAACCTTTGCCGGGTATTTTCCGGCTTCAACAATCCTGTCCACCGCTTTTTTAATGAACGCCAAACGCTCGTCATCAATGTCCATCAGCGCAATGGTGCAATCCCTTAGCGCCGGGAATGAAAGAATGTCTTTTACAAGCGTCCTTGTGAATCCAAAACTTCCGGCTCCGATAAATGCAATTTTTTTCATAACGACACCTCTCATAAATTTTTTGTCCCCGGATATTTACCGGGGTTTTCGTGTTCTTTTTATGTTGTTTGCTTTTTAATGAACGGCATGCCCGCTTCGCGGTTTCATTTGCGGAACGTTGTGGAACATCTTCCGGTAATATGTGCTTATGATATATTACTATACCTTAAAACTGCGTATTTTTATATGGTCTAATACATGAGTTTTATGTGCAAATGCTATATTTTACTTGAATTCGATTTCGACATCATTCATAATAAATGATAAGGGGTTTGTTTGGTATGCTGACTTACGAAAAAAACGTTGAACTTAATATTGAAACATACGGACATGAAGACTGCAGGCCCGGGCATTATTTCGGTCCTGCGGTAAGGGAATTCTACCTTTTTCATTATATCCATTCCGGAAAAGGAATATTTCAGGATTCGAACAATACCTATGAACTGGGCGAAGGGCAGGGTTTTCTTATATTTCCGAAAGACCTTACATATTACAGGGCGGATTTAAAAAACCCGTGGTCGTATTCGTGGATTGGGATAAGCGGACTTAACGCGGCGGAATATTTCCGCAGAAGCGGGCTTACGAGAGAAAATCCGATATGGACGGTCAAGCGGGATGAATTTCTTGAATTCTGCCTTTTGAATATGAACCGTGTAAACAGTATGAAGCTGTCGGCCGGGCCGAGAATAACCGGATATTCGTATCTTTTCCTTTCAAGGCTTATAGAAATCGCCGAAGAGATGCACCCGGCGAAACATATGATAAACCGCCAGGAATCATATCTGCGGTCCGCCATTCACTATATGGAACAAAATTACCACAAAAAAATCACAATAGAGGAGATAGCGCGCCATGTGGGGCTTGATCGAAACTACCTCGGCTCGCTGTTTAAAAAACATCTGAACATGCCTATGCGGGAATTTTTAACCAATTTAAGGATTAACAAAGCCTGCGGCCTGCTGAAACGGGAAGATATCCGGATTGCGGATGTGGCAAGATCTGTCGGATATGAGGATCAGCTCCAGTTCTCAAAGGTCTTTAAAAAGCAAAAGGGGATGTGCCCCCTTGAATATAAAAAAGCGTATAAAAACCCGCACATTCAACCGGGAATTCGGCAGACGCGCGGGTTTTTTCGAGCTACTGATCGGTAACTTCCATCAGTTTCTTTTTCAATTCGTTTTCCATAACAACGAGTTCGGCTTCGGCCTCCTGTCTCTTTACCCTGCCTTCCTGCTGGATGCGTATCGTTTCCTCGATTGTTTCAATCAGGTCGCGGTTGACTTTCTTAAGCGTTTCCAGTTCCACGATCCCCTGTTCGGACTGCCTTGCGGCTTCAATTGAATTCACTTTAAGCATTTCAGCATTTTTAGTCAGCAGTTCGTTTGTCGTGCGGTTTACCTCGGCCTGCATCTTCAACGCCTTTTCCTGCCGGAACAGCGTCATTGCTATAATAATCTGGTTTTTCCACAGAGGTATCGTATTTAATATCGAACTTTGTATTTTCTCAACAAGGGTTTGGTCATTGCTTTGGATAAGTCTCAACTGCGGCGCCGTTTGTATCGCTATCATCCTGCTCAGTTTAAGATCGTGCAGTTTCTTTTCAAAACGGTTCGCAAGGCTTAACATATCCTTAACCCTCTGCGCATCGAGCGCGTCGTTTGTTTCTTCCGCTTTTGCCTTGAGCTGTGGAATAATTTTTTCGTTCAATTCGTTAAGCTTCAGCGAACCGGCAAGTATAAATACATCGAGTTCGCGGAGGTATTCAAGGTTTTTCTCGTACAGGCCGTCAAGAAGGGTAATATCTTTCAAAAGCTGCATTCTTGCCTTTTCCAGTTCGTTTATTATTCTTTCTATCTGAACGCTGAGTTTATCGTACTGGACAACGAATTTCCTGGCTTTTGACTTTATGTTTCCGAACATCCTGCCGAAAAACCCGTCGCTTTCGCCAAGGCTGTCGACATCGAGTTCTTTGACTTTAACCATAAGATCGGTAAGGACATCACCGACATGCCCGCTGTCTTTCGAACGGATCTGTGACAGAACCGTATCGGAAAAGGCCGAAACGCTGCTTTGAGCCTGCAGGCCATACTGCAAAACGGCCTGCGTGTCGGTTATATCGATAGCGTTTTTTATTTCTATAACCTTGCTTTGTTCTTCCGGGGACAGCGATTCCCATGTTTTCATTTCATCGTACTGTTCGGCCTGAGCCTGCGCTTTGGTTAACGTATTTGCGGTATTCAGAGCGTTATCCATTTCATAATCCTCCCAATAAATTAAACTAATACTATATCCCTTCCTGTTTTATCGTATTTTTCAATACCTTTACTTCCGCATCGAGATCCAATACATCGTTCTCGGTGAGTTTTTTCAACTGCGTCCTGAATGTATCCTTAATCATGACAAGCGTGCTTTCAACATTATTCAAAGTCTTTTTCGCATCATCCGATAAATAGGGCGCTTTGCTTAGCTGGTAATACTTTGTCACGATCCTTTCGGTCGTATCGAGGTAATATAGAATAAACCTGCGGGCTATGGTAACGTCCTTCGGGTCCTTGACAAAATCATCGAAAATATCGTTTGCCGCAGAGCAGATATCAAGTATGTTTATCCTGACATCGTGCTTCATCACTTTAAGCCCTATATCTTCTATGCGCTTAACCTGTTCTTTTCCGTTCTTTACAATCCTTCTCAGCTCCCCGCGGGTTATGCCGTCGCAAACCAGTTCGTCATCATCCGGCATCGAAGTCTTCTTCTGTTTTGGAGCCTGTTTAACATTGGATTTTACGGGCCGTTTTTTCGACGGAATAAACATCAGCAGTCCCGCGATAAAAGAAATAACTCCCGCGCCCGCGGCAACCGGCAGCGAGCTTTGGAACCCTTCCAGGAACAGCGCAAAAAATGTAAAACCGATAATGAGCGATAATACAAAACCCAAGGTTCTCATATCACATCCCCAGACTACAATATTTCCCATAATAATTATATACTTTTGACAGGCCAAATGCACGGGTAAAATGAGATTTCCGGCTATCCGGCAAAAACGCGGCATCCCGTATATATCATTATATTTTGTAATTAAAGGTAAATCAACAATCCATGTGAAAATATAACCTGTCATTATAAATACGGAAATTATTAAAATAAGTATGCGCAGAGGAGAAAAAATACTATTCTATCCGGTACGAGCGTGCCAGCCCGGTTACGGGGCATATGTCGCCAAAGTCGAAAGCCATAACGCAGTCCGTCATACTACCCGTTTCATTCGCGAATTTAAAAGATGAGGCATGGATTTGATGCATTATTTCTTCAAGGGGTATTTCCGACAGCCGCGGAAGGATTTTTTCCAGTTTTTCGCGGTTTTCCGCGATCCATTTATACCTGGTTTTTCTTCCGGCATGAACGGAGCCTTTCGACAGGAAAGCGGGAACAGCGGTGTTTTTCATTGACGTGTAATAATCAAAGCGCATATATTCAACAGCTTCCTTCGCGAGATGCGGGAATTTTTCTTCAAGAAATTTGTACAGTATAAAATATGTTTTTGAAGCTTTGACAGGACTGTCAAGATGCCCTTTCATCCGCATATAGCGGGCAAGAGCTCTGTAGAACCCGAACGGATCACATTCCGGCTTTTCATGTTTTTTAAGAGCGTTGTATATATATTTCATTGTTGACACAAGGCGGCCGGAATTGTAAAAAAGGTTAAGGCATGCCTCTATGCCTCCGATTTCCAAAAGCTCATCAGCGGTTATATAATTGTTCGAGATAACCTCATAGGGCGGGTAATCTCTGTACCTGTAGCCGTGCGAACCGGCTTCTTCCTTCAATCTTGATCCTCTAAGTATTTTTAAAAAACCCAACTGGAAATGATGGGCAAAAAGGCCGTAAACACGACTGAATGACATTGCAAAATCGGAAAAGCTTTCATAAGGCAGACCCGCAATAAGGTCGACATGCACATGTATATTCCGTCCCGCAAGCAGTTTTTCAAGGTTCGATAACGCATTATCGACATGATATACCCGCTTTACGGCCTTTAGTGTTTTCTCATGGATCGACTGTATGCCCGCTTCAATCTGCACAAGTCCGGGAGGCATCGACGACAGGCAGTCGATAAGGTTCCCCGTCAGCAGACCCGGATCTATTTCAAAGTGAAATACCGTACGTCTTTCAGAATATTTCTGTTTTATATGCGTTAAAATTCTGTGAGCCCTTTGTTCGTCGGCATTAAAAGTTCTGTCGACGAATTTTATCACTTTCGCTTCGCTTTCAACGAGTATATCGAGGGCGCGGTAAACCCAATCGAGATCGAAATTCCTGACCTTTCCGATTACCGGGGAAATGCAGTAAGAACAGCGGAACGGACAGCCTCTCGATGCTTCCACGTATGCAATCCTGTCTTTCAACGAGCCCGGTTTTATACTGTCATAAGGGAAATTAAGGCTGTCCAGGTCTTCAGTAACCTTGTGCGTTTGCAGCCGCCGTATTGTGTTTTCACAAGGCCGCTCCCCGCTGTTAAGCAGCTTCAGAATCAACGGCAGATCTTCTTCTCCTTCTCCGCAGATAATATAATCGGCTATTCCGGACATTAATCCGCCGCTTTCAAAACTGACTTCCGGCCCTCCGGCAATTACAATAATCTCTTTATCGGCTTTTTTAATGTCACCGGCAAGTTTTACAACATGTTCTATGTTCCAGATGTAGCATGAAAAAGCCACAACATCGGGTTTTTCATTCATTATGCGTCTGAAAATCGACTTGAGGCTTTCGTTTATCGAAAATTCGAGCACGAGTACATCCCCGCATTCTCTGCCGCAAGCCGCTTTTAAATAATTAACCGCAAGGTTTGAATGAACATACTGCGAATTAATTGCAATTATAGTTGTTTTCATGTCCGCCCTCTCATTTAACTGTACGCGCCTGCAGGCACTTTGCCCTTTATCCGGTATACGAAAGCAAGTATTTCCGCAACGGCCTGGTACAATTCAGGAGGTATCTGCTGGCCTATATCAACCGACTTGTAAAGGGCCTGCGCAAGCGGTTTGTTTTCAACCGTTTCAACACCGTTCTCTTTAGCGATTTCCTTTATCCTGAGGGCCATATAATCAATGCCTTTCGCGGTAACAATCGGCGCCGGCGCTTTTTCCGCGTCATATTGAATAGCAACGGCATAATGCGTCGGGTTTGTTATAATGACATCGGCTTTAGGCACTTCGGTCAGCATTCTGCGCATCGACATTTCCCTCTGCCTTTGCCTGATTCTCTGCCTTACCTCGGGACTGCCTTCCCTCTCTCTGTATTCTTCCTTAACCTCGTGTTTTGTCATCCTTAAGTCTTTTTCATACTGCCACCATTGGTATCCATAATCCAAAACCGCGATAATTATCATCATCGCGCATATTTTAATGGCAACATCGATTGCTGTGGACGAAATATACACGGCGGCGGAAGCCAAATCCTGATCCATAAGCTTTACTATATTGTTTTCCTCGGCTCTTATGCTGTTCCATGCGACGACTCCTATAATAACTATTTTTAAAATTGATTTGATCAATTCAGTTAATCCTCTTAAGGAAAATATCCTTTTTATCCCGTTAACAGGGTTCAGCTTGCTGAACTTCGGCTTTAACGGTTCCAAAGTAAACAGGGCTCCTACCTGCGCGAAACTTGCCGTAATGCCGACAACGAGTACAATCGCAAATACCGGTCCGGTTATTTTCACAATCTGCGTTAACACGAGCCCGGCAAGACGCATTTGTTCATTTATCGATTCCACATCAAAATTAATCGCAAGATCCCCCACGCACAACCGGAAGAAGGCCCCGGCCTCTTTAAACATATAGCCTCCGAGCAGTTTTATGCTAACAAACGCAATCAGCAGTACAACAGCCGACGATATTTCCCTGCTTTGAAGCACCTGCCCTTTTTCTCTTGCTTTCTGCTTCTTTCTCGGAGTTGCTTTTTCGGTTCTTTCGCCACCCGGCCCTTCTTCGGCAAAAAACTGCAGGTTCACGCGGATCGCGGGTTTAGCGCTCGTCGCGTCTCTGATTAGCCGGTCTTTTATATTTTTTATAAGCCGAACCGGACAAAAGAAAGCCATCTTTTATTCTCCCCTTATTAATTCGAAAAAATTCGTCATTTCGCTTTGCATTCCGCCGGTAAGAACATGAACAATATTTCTGAAAGCGACAAGTGTGAAAAGAATTACAATAAGCCCGATTAATATTTTTATCGGCAGACCCACAATAAAAACATTCATCTGCGGGACAGCTTTCGCTATTACGCCGAGAGCCACATCCACGACCAATATAGCCGCAGTGACGGGAGCCGCTATTTTAAAGCTTATCACAAAAACAGAACCAAACAGGCGCACTATCGAGTCGAGCAGCGGCTTCTCAATTACAACCGCACTCCCGACCGGGAATCGGCTGAAACTATCCGCCAATGTGTATATTAAAAGGTGATGCCCGTCAATCGCAAGAAACATAAGAACCGTAAGAATAAAATAAAAATCGGCTGTTACGGGTATCTGGATATTGCTTACAGGATCCAAAACATTTACCATACCAAATCCGATATGCATATCTATCATTTGCCCCGCAAGGTATATCGCCGTTGTTATTAAATACGACAAATAACCCAATACGAGCCCTATTATAAATTCTTTTACCACAAGCAGGATAAATGCGAACAGCCTGTTATACGATCCTGTGTCGGGCACGGGAATAGTGTATGACAATACGACTGCCATAAAAAAAGAAAAGCCGATCTTATAATAAGCCGGTATGTTCTGTCGCCCAAAAACGGGCGAAACGACGAAAAGCCCTGTCACACGCACAAATACCAACAAAAAGCCATCCCATATGTCGAAAATATCAAGAGGTATTGTCATTCATTAACCCCTTTCTGACAGTTCCCCACCATAGGTATCCGATTCCTTACCCGTAATATATAAACTGAAGAATATTATCATAAAGTCTCAGAGTAAATTCTTTCAGCGTCGTAATCATCCATGAACCGAATATAAAAACGGCCAGAAAAACAGCGATAATTTTCGGAACAAATGAAAGGGTTTGTTCCTGAATCTGTGTCGTGGCCTGAAATATACTTATTGCAAGACCGACAATCAATGCGACGCCTAAAAGCGGTGACGCGAGTTTTATTAACGTAAACACAGCATCCCGGGCAATATCAAGCACTTGCTGTTCCATTCAAACCACCTTCCATATCATCCGAACCGCTATTATTACGAAAAGCCATCAACTATCCAAAGGACTTCAGGATTGTTTCGGTTATAAGATTCCAGCCGTCTACGAGTAAGAACAGCAGTATTTTAAAAGGCAGCGAAATCATAATCGGTGGAAGCATCATCATCCCCATCGACATAAGCGTGCTGGCGACCACCATATCTATCACGAGAAATGGGATGTAAAGCATAAACCCAATCCTGAACGCAACCGTAAGTTCACTGATCATAAAAGCCGGAACAACAACTCTCATCGGTAAATCATTTATGTTTTCCGGAGGCTCTATACCGGCAATATTCGCGAACAATGCCAGATCCTTTTCCCTCGTTTTCGCTTTTAAAAGCATAAATTCCTTCATTATTCCCGACGCGTTGTCGATAGCCTGTTCCATTGTTATTTCATTTTCGGAAAAAGGTTTCAGCGCTTGTTCATTCAGGTCGGAAATGACCGGAGACATGATAAATAGCGTTAAAAACAACGCCAGACCTATCAGTACCTGGTTTGGAGGCATTTGCTGCGTTCCCATCGCATTTCTCAGAAACGACAACACGACAACAATCCGGGTAAAGGAGGTCATCATAATAAGAATTGACGGCAATACGGCAATTACCGTCAGATACAAAAGCAGTTTTATGCTGTTCGAAACATCTTCGGGATTATCCGATGATCTAATCGTAATACCGTCATCGGAAATTGAAATGCCGGGCTGTGCATGGCAGCCTACACGGAAAAACGCTATAAGCGCGAGAAGACATATTAAAAAAACGATCCTCTTTCTTTTTCCAGACATTAACCCCTATACTTCCTTATCGTATCTTTTTTCCCGCAGTTGCAAAAGTTTATTGATATTCCTTTTTATTGTGCTGTCCCCTGATGAATTCGATTCCGTGCTTACGCGGGTTTTTTTCATATGTGTTTTCTCATCACTTTTGCTTATGTATTTATTAAGTATGCGTTTAAAATCAAAAACCGGTTCATCGGAAGTACCTTCCTGTTGTTCCAATTCGACCATTTTGTCCGGCGTTAACCTTGCTACCAGCTTAAACTCGCGTTTTCCCGAGAGAAATAAAAAATAATCGGTTCCGACCCGGACAAGAACGAGCCTTTTGTCAAGGCTGATACTTATTTGTTCTACAACTTGCATATGTTTCGATTTCATCGATCCGGCGGCTTTTTTCCCCACATATTTTGAGGCAACATACGCAAGAAAAAGTATGGAACCGAAAACAAGGACAACGCCCAACAGCTCTAACAACATATTATAAAAAAGCCTTTCTTAACCGACAACTTTCTTAACAGCTTCAATAACTCTTTCTGCCTGGAAAGGTTTAACTATAAAATCCCTGGCGCCGGCTTGTATCGACTCAATAACCATTGCCTGCTGTCCCATAGCCGAACACATAATTATCTTAGCATCCGAATTGATCCCCTTTATCTGTCTGACCGCCTGAATCCCATCCATCTCCGGCATTGTTATATCCATAATTACCAGGTCGGGAACAAGCTCCTTGAACTTTTCGATGGCTTTTATGCCGTTCTCAGCTTCCCCTACTACGGTATAACCATTTTTCACCAGAATATCTTTTATCATCATCCTCATGAATGCTGCATCGTCAACAATCAGTATATTCGCCATACTTAATACCTCTCCTTTTGTTGGTAAAATGCTTAATGTTTCGATATATGCGGCTCTTCAGCCGGGATACTGTACCTCTACAACAGGCAAATCGCTGTTTCAGTCAGACGATAAATTTAATCTACGCGGAAAGCCGTTAAGAGTTCACTCCGTAATAATACCCAATACTCCGGGCCCGGGTTCCAAAAACGGCCTTATATCTGTCAAAATCCAACAATATTATATAATGTTTTTCGTTATAAATCAAAGCCTTTTTGAGGGATGAATAATATCTGTAATCCTTACTCCAAAGCTTTCATCAATAACCACAACCTCACCCTTCGCCACATTTTTGCCGTTTACAAGAATATCAACAGGTTCGCCTGCAAGCTTATCGAGTTCAATTATCGACCCTTGTCCGAATTCAAGAATCTCTTTTATCTTTTTCGTAGTTCGTCCGAGTTCAACGGTAATCTGCAGAGGCACATCCATTAACAGGCTAATATTCTGCACCTCAAAGGGCTGGCCCCCGGAATCGAACGATTGAAACTGTGCAGGCTGGACATTAATCGGGCTTTGGTAACTCGGCTGCGTCATATAGGGCATTTGTCGGTTAGCGTCCTGGCGCGGCGGTTCCTGCCGGGGCTGCGCAGCAAAACCCGGGGTGTCCCCGGCAGGAGATTTTCTCTCCGGCTGCTTCTGCAAAGGCTCCGGCGCAGCGGGCTGAGGCTCGGCCGGTATCAGCGGTTCTTCCTTTTCGTTCGCCCTTAAAAGATTTTGCACAAGTTCTTTCGCAAAAGATATCGGAAGAAGCTGCATTATCTGACTGTCTATTAAATCTCCTACGGTCAGTGAAAAGGCTACTTTAACAATCTGATCGTTTTTTTCTTCAAATTTGATATTTTCCCTGTCTTCTGCGAAATGAATCAGCCTTGATTCAGGCGGCGAGATTTCCACTCTTTTTTCAAACATAGACGACATTGAAGTCGCCGCTGATCCTACCATTTGGTTCATCGCTTCACTTACCGCGCTCAAGTGCATTTCCGATAATTCCGCATCACCGTCAACATGTCCGCTTCCGCCCATCATAAGATCGGTTATTATTTTTACGTCGTTTATGCGCATTATCAAAAGGTTCGTTCCTATAAGACCATCGATATACTGTACCTTGACCGCGACATATGGTTCAGGATACTGTTCCGACAGTTCTTCCCAAGTGGTAACGCTAACCCTTGGAGTGGTTATCGTAACTTTTTTGCCCAGCAATGTATACAGCGTAGTAGCGGAAGTTCCCATACTGATATTTCCTATTTCTCCTATAGCGTCAATTTCCTGGGGAGTCAGAACTTCAGCATCGCTCCGGCTTTTTTCTTCCTGTTCTTCATCCATGCTAAGCGCTCCGCTCAATAACGCATCTATTTCGGCTTGCGAAAGCATATCACCCATTAATCGTCACTCCTTCTGATAACCTCGGTTATTTTCACCGCTGTTCTTTTATTCTTGACTCCGGGCTTTGCGTTGAATTTATGCAATTCGCCCACCATTACCTCCATATCCCCGTTTACATTAGTATTAAGGGGAAGGACATCCCCTGCCTGAAGCTGCAGAAACTCCGATACCATCAGCGTTGTTCTTCCAAGAACAGCTATCACCGGCACTTTTGTTTCCTGCACTCTCGCCTCGATTGATTTTTTTGTTTCTTCCGTCGTGCCCTTTTCAATCATCGAAAACCATATTTTTGTGCTCAGTTTCGACATAACCGGTTCAACAACCATATGGGGTATGCATAAATTCATTAACCCTTCCACATCACCTACTTTAGCCTGGAATGTGACAAGAGCTACCATTTCGGTCGGATTCATAATCTGCACAAACTGTGCGTTTGTTTCAATCCTGTCAAGTGATGGTTTTACAACCGCGACATTTTCCCACGGATCGGTCATAAACGTGAGCATCTGGGATATTATCCGCATGAGAATCGCAATTTCTATTTCCGTAAATCCGCGTACTTTTTCAATTCCGCTTCCTTTTCCCCCGAGAATTCTTTCAATCAAAGCATAGGCAATCGCAGGCGAAATATCGAAAACAATGCTTCCCGGCAGCGGATTAAAATTAACAATCGCCAAAACGGCCGGGTTCGCAATGGAGTTGGTAAACTCCGAGTATTGCACCGCCTCGATTGATATCACATCAACCTGGACAAGGGTACGCAAATAGCCCGACAGGAAGTTTGTGATATACCTCGCGTAATTCTCATGGATAATCTGCATCGTTCTCAGATGATCCTTCGCAAACTTGCTTGGCCTTTTAAAATCATGTTCCTTGATCTTTTTTTCACCGGTTTCGCTCTTGAATTCATAGACATTTATTTCCCCGGTGCTCAACTGCGCTAAAAGATCATCTATTTCATTCTGGGAAAGTATATCTCCCATATGTGCTTGTCCCCCCTTTGGTCAGGGAATTTGCTGCCCGCATGAATACAATTCATCACGGCTGACTTCATTTTAGGTCTACTGCGCGAACATCTGCAGCGTAACCTTGTATACTATTTTTTCCATAGGGTGCTTGTTAGCGTTCAATATTTCATTAAACGTATTTATAAGATCATCTCTCGCCTTGTACCGCGTTTCGAGTTCTCTCGCTTCAGAAAGAGTCATCGCGGCAAAATAGTCGCCGACCGCTTCTTCAAGTTCGCTTAGGTACAATTCGGTAATTAGCGTGGTAATTTCATTTGCTTTTTTCTTTTTAGGTCCGGCATCACATTTTAATGAAACCGATACAAGCACAATCGCGTCGGGATGCTCGGGCTCGCTCTTCAGCGCAAACATTTTCTCTTCTCCGTTGAAGAGCTTAAATTCAATCATTTCGTCGTCCGGTACTATCCGTTCCGTCATCGTACCATCGGTTTGAACATCTCCTGCCGCCCTTACGTTTGGATTGTACGTTACAAACAGGAATATTATAAGTACTGCCAACGTAAGCGTCAGCACTGCAATAATTGCCAGCAGTATTGTATATATGCTCTTCGATTCCAAAGAGATACACCCCTCACCCCGTTATATAATTTCCATTATTTGTGCAGAATATCTTTCGTTTATATTCTACCACCTTTTTTACAATATCATCAACATTTTCGGCCACTACGTACTTTTTCCCGTTTGTAAGGGTTATAACCGTATCCGGAGTGGCTTCAACAGTTTCAATCCAGTCACAGTTAAGGACAAATTCCTTTTTATTAAGACGGGTTACTTCAATCATGGCTTCACACTCCTTTCCGGAGTATATATCCGGCTTTCAGCCCTTTATACCGGAAACCGGATTCAAGCATCCGGTTTCCGGTACCTGCCCGTTACGTTAACTAAACAAAATTAAACTATTTATTATCTCTTCATGTTCGCAAGCTCCTGCAGTATTTCATCGGACGTTGTCATAACACGGCTGTTTGCCTGGAACCCACGCTGTGTAACAATCATTTCGGTAAACTGCTGCGCAAGGTCGACGTTTGACATTTCCAGCGTTCCCGGGTTTAATGTGCCCGCCCCTTCGGTGCCCGGCCTGAATGCCCTGTTGAAATCACCGGAGTTCGATGTGGGCAGGAACAGGTTGTTCCCCGCCTTCTGCAAGCCGGCGGCGTTGTCGAAAACTGCAAGCGCAATGAGTCCGAGAGGCTGCTGACGGCCGTTGCTGTATACACCGGTAAGGACACCATCACTGCCTATGCTGAACGAAACAAGGCTTCCCGGAGGATATCCGTCAACCTGCGTCGGTTTGACCGAACTGTCGTCGGCGTACATCGACAGTTTTTCAAAGTTAAGCTCAAATATAAACTCATCGGTTCCGACACTCGGATCGGGTATTACCTTGATTGGCTGTCTTACGTTAAAAGCAGGGTCGTCGGTAATAATCTTACCGTCACTGTTAAACTTTATGTACCCTGCGGCGCTGCTTCCTTCCTCTTCGGTTTCAAACTCAGCGCCGGCTCCCGTAACTGTATAATACCATGACGTTTCATTTGCTTCGGAATCAACAAAGTTCTTCCAGAACCTGACATTAAGTTTATACTCATTTCCGAGCTTATCGTAAACCGTTAAAGGAACGATAAAATGAGGTTCAAAATTTGATGTCCCATCGTCGGGTATGCCATCCGGCTCCGGCTCCGGCTGCTGCCCTTCTTCCACTTCCGGCAAGCCGTCAGGCCCTACCACATCATTAATGGCGTTCATTGCTCCCGTACCAACCGCACTTCCGCTGTAACCTCCCACGGGTGCTTTCGTGGCATCAAGATTTCCCGACAGGACCGCCTTGGTTGTAACCTGCGCCGCAATGAGGCGTTTGTTCATATTGTATTCGTCTTCGTAAAGGTTCAGCGGCTTAATTTCTTCCTGCGTATCAAAAATGTAATTCCCTTCGTTGTCAATCTCGTATTTCTGCCATCCAAGCAGGTTCAGTCCTTGCGCGGTAACAATGTTTCCGAGTTTATCGATCGCGAAATTTCCCGCGCGGGTGAACATCGGCGTGCCTTCAGTACCTGCGCGTACAATGAAAAAGCCTTCCCCCTCTATCGATAAATCCGTCGGATTGTCTGTGCGCTGAAGGCTTCCGCGCCCCATTAAAGTGTCGACTGCGTTAACATTCATGCCAAGACCAATCTGCATCGGGTTCGTTCCGCCTCTGCCGGTGTTCGGGTCCGGCGCTCCGGCTCCGGACATCGTTTGGGCGAATATTTCAGCGAATGTCGTACGGCTGGCTTTATAGCCAATAGTATTAACATTCGCGATATTATTGCCTATTACGTCCATTTTTGTCTGGTGTGATTTCAAGCCTGAAACGCTTGAAAACATCGATCGCATCATAAAGTATCAACCTCCCCGGGTTACCGCTCCTTCCGTCGTTCCGGAGCGGACAGCCTCCCGATCGGGTCCGGCTGCATAACCCCTTATTCAATATATCGGTTATTAATTAATGATTATTAATGAAACACTCCGCAATCAGTCCGCAAAAACAGCGCCGTCAATGTTTGTAAAAACATTCTCCTTTAACTCGCCGCCGTTAATCGCGGTTACGACGACCCGGTTCTTTACGTTAACCACAAGAGCCATATTGTCCATAACCACAAGAGTGTTCCTTACTCCTTTCGCATCCGCTTTGTCAACCGCATCCGAAAGCTTTGCCCGCTGATTATCGTCCAGGTTCAGATTCCGCATTTCCATTCTGAGCCGGGCATGTTTTGAAATTTTTACTTCCCTGTCGTCAATAAGCTTTTTTTGCAGTATGCCCGCAAAATCCGCCGCTTCATTAATTTGCCTCTGTTCAGGTTTAACGCCGGCCGGCCTCATAAAAGGTATACCGGAAACTGGCTTATTGTTAATAATCATTGGTTTTCACCTCCGGCTGCGTGAGCGTTTGCGTTTTCTCCGTCCCCAGAATCGACAGCGTCTCCGGAACTTCCGGCATCGTTTGTGCCATCGGACGCACCTTCCGCTTCGCCGTCCGTGTTTTCAGGTCCTTCAGGTTCTTCGGTGTCTTCCGGGTCATCTGTCATACCGGGCATTTTTTCATCAAGTGCTTTCAGTGTCTGAAGTATCTCCATGAGAAGCTGCTGCTCGGTGGAAAAAAGATCAATTCTTCGCGCCGAAACTATGTTTTTCACCGGTACATTTACCTTATCAACTATTACATGGAAGCACTTACTCTCCTCGTCATAAACGCCGTCCCTGAGAACGCATGCGAGTTCAATCGGTTCTCCGGTTTTTGCGTCTTTTGCCCTAAAGACAACCTCCCGGCCTTTCATGCCGTCAATGTATTCCTGCTCGGTTTCAAAGGCATCCTTCCGGATATCCTTAACGCTTAGAATTACTTCATCAAGACTCGCGTAAATTCCATCGTCGCCCTTCCATATTGTCGCGACTATGCCTTCCATTACGTAAGGAGATTCGCCTTCCACCAGTACGGTTTCCGCGGTGCCCAGTAGTCCAATAAGGTTGCTGTAACGTTCAAGTTCAGCATCTTCGCGTCCTAATGGAGTATCGGAAACACTTGAGATTTTGCCAAGCGGAACATCTTCCCCGTTCACAACGAGGTACACCTGTCCGGATGCAGAGCGCACTGCCGTGACTTCACCTTCCACATATTTGATCTCTCCGGTTTTTTCATCGGGTATAATCGCTGAAATATACTTACCCATCAATGAAAACCCCATTGAGTAGGAAAACGAACTGTTCAGGTTCTGCATCTGTTCTAGCGCGCTGAACTGCGCAATCTGGGCGATAAAGTCCTGATCGTCCATCGGTTCAAGCGGATCCTGGTGCTGGAGCTGCGTAATAAGAAGCTTCAGGAAAGCGTCTTTTCCAAGATCATTATCAACGCTGCGGCTTTCTTTCAATGCTTCATAGGAACCAACTATTTCGTCAACTGTTTTCATTCCTGTCGAATACGCCTGTGACATTGCTATCACCTCCTTCTTTACGCGGTCAGGTCAATTGCAGATCTTTCCATTTGAATGAGCCCGTCCGCCGTGCCTCCAAACCGGTATGTTTGATGTATGTCGTCTGTCGGCACCGTTGAGGGTGCTGGTGTTTTTCTGCCAATGGCCCGTCCGCTGCGGCTTCGATTATTATCCGCGTATTGCCCGCCCTGGCCGTTTTGTTCAACCGATACCGCAAGGCTTTGCAGTTCTATGCCGCTTCTTCGCAGCGAATCCTCCAAAAAGCGCAGGTTGCTTTCAATTATGGCTTTTACCTGCTCATTTTCCGCAATAAATCCGGCCGTAATCCCGTCACGCTCATGAATAACCCGCAGCGTCAGCTTACCGATGCTTTCAGGTTTAAGTTCAATAACCATTTCAGTCCTACTTTCGCTGAATAATGTTTCGGCTTTTTCAATTACCTGCCGGATTATTTGATACTCATAACTTTCCGTTTGCCGCAATCCGGCCACAGGTGGTTTATCCTCTGTCCGCAAAACCGAAGTCGCTGCATTCGGAATTTCGGCCTGTACGATTACGGTATTTGCGGCAAAATCATGTTCGGCATCGCCTTCCGCCGCGGCAAAGGTCTTTTGACTATCCATCGGGCTTTGTTCCTGGCGCATTCCTGCCTCACTTTTCGAACTGTCGTCGTTAATAATTTCTGCCGCATGTTCCGCTGGAAACTCACTGCCAATAGCATTTGACTCGGCGTATTCCGGCTGCTCAATACCTTCGGCATTATTCGAAGCGCCGGTGCGTTCCACGGTAAACTCGGAAGGAATTTCCGTGGCTATCCGGTGTTTTATCGTTTCCGTTTCAGAAAGCATTTTTTGAACAAGCGCTTCAAGATCGTATATGAATTCGATCAGAACTTGTTCATCACCGGCGTTTCGCGCTTCATACAAACCATTTTGAAGCATTTGCAAAAGCCTGTCCGCAAA
Organism: Clostridiales bacterium DTU069; assembly: GCA_001512485.1. GTDB lineage: Bacteria > Bacillota > Clostridia > DSM-8532 > DSM-8532 > DTU069. The sequence goes on from LFRV01000074.1 coordinate 45,934, forward strand.
AGCCTGCTCAAGTTCAGGCATACCCGATGCCTTAATAAACTCTTCGGCTTCGGTCAGATTAAGCAGAATCTGTTGCTTTAATTCCTCCAATTTTACGCTTCCAGGGTTCTCCCCGATGCTGTCCGTTTCCGCTATGGATTGATAAAACATATGGAGAAGCGCTGAGATATCAGCCAGAAGACCCTGGAGAATTTCAATCCGCTTCATTAAAATTTCCTGTTTCGGTTCGAGGTCGGAAACTTCCCGCGTTGATTCGGTGTCCGCCGATTTACCGCTGTCCTGTTCGCCGTTTTCGGTACCTGAAACGATTTCCCGATCGGTCGGCATGATCTTTTCATCGACAAGACCATCGGAATATCCTATCTCAGACTGCGTTTTCAAGCGCTGTCCGGGCGCATTCAGCGAAGATACGGCACGATTGGCGCTGTGTATGGACTGTCTTTTCTCAGACATATCGGTCCTTTGCACCGAGCGCATACTCCTGTCGAGGATTTCAGAAAAGCCGTCTTTTACGGAGCCACGTTTGCACGCCGAATCACCTGAATTCGCGGCCGTTTGCAGTGGTACCAGCATTTTTGGGCTTGCGCATAGCATATATCATCACCTCCTTGCATTATTAATTAATTATTTTAACAGCGGTTTATGCCGCTGCTCGACCGATTGAGCAATACTGATTTCATATTATATTTTTCAAAGCATTTATAATAGTTTTCAGTCATTCTCTTTAAGGTTCCTGTCGGCGAGCTTCTTGATAAGCTCCGCGGCAAGCTCCGGATCCATGTTTTCCATTATCTCAGCAGATTCATCCGCTTTCATAAGGCTAATAATATCAAGCACCAACTCGATGTCTCTGTCTTTTAACTCCGTCAGGACAGCGGCCGCATTTGCGGGCTCCATTTCGGCATATGTTTTCGCCATTTTTTTCACTTGCTGATCGGCGGCTTCCTGTTTAATAATTTCCGTATATATTTTCTGTGCCGTTTCAGGGTCAATCCTGTTAAAATAATCCTTTAGCCCTTCAGGATTGCCGTTCGCGATAATTTGCGCAACCTCTTCCTTCTCTTTTTGAAGCTGTGCCCTCTCTTGTTCTATTCGTTCAAGTAGTTTTTCATTTTCAAGTTTTACGGCCTCTGCTTCGTCCTTCAGCGAACTTAACTGTTCTTTTTCGCCTTCAAGCTCCATAATGCGCCGGTTTGCCTCTTCAAGCCTTAAAGTCAGGTCGGCTTTGTCACTTCTGAATTCATTGTATTTTTTTACTAATTCGGCCTGGGTAAGATGTTTCGGATCATCGGGATCTTCCCAAGCCGGAAGAGGGGGAAGGGCATGCCTGATTATGGGAGTTTTCTCTATCCGCGGACGAAAGTATTCCCCAAGGTTATATACATTATTTTTCAGCACATAATAAAAAGCCCCTCCGAATACTGCAAGCACGATAAGTATTGATAACAGAACGGTCAGCAATCCGTGCAAAAACCCTTCCGATCCACCCTTACTATCGCTTCCATGCGGTACCGGGGCTTCCGCTTTTGTTTTTATTTTTCCTGCCATGGTCCTCTCCTATGACATTATGTTTTCAGTTTCTTCATTTGCATATTTCGCATATCCGGCAAGCTCGTCAACCTGTACCCGCTCAATCCTGTCCTGTTCCTTTCTGAACCTGTCAAATTCTTTTTCTCTTAGCTTTTCAAGCAGCTTCTTTTCCTTCATTATTTCAATAAGCCTTGCTCTTATTTTATCGACATTTCTTATTTCTTCATTAACCCTCTGCTGCTGTAAATCTTCTTTTTCATACATAGCCTTCAAATACTCAAGCCTTTGCCTGAGCTTGGAAACCCTGATTTTCCGGGCTCCGTCCTTACGGTATTCATTTTCCTGCGAGGCAATATCAAGCTGTATCTCCTTAAGAATGGCCTTTTGTCTTTCAAGTTCCCGGATTGCTATGCCAAGCTCATTCTTAACGCTTTTTTCAAGTTGTCTTTTTACGTTAAGGAGCACCTGCAGCCTGAAATCAAATTTTGCCATAGAAACCTCCGATTCATGCTATAACAAGTAAAAATTTTATAGTTTTCTTATTAAATTCATGATATAACGACGGGGGAGAAATTAAGATTATTCTGCCGCCACTGTCTTTGCCATTATTTCGAGCGTTTGCTGATAATCAAATTTTTCTTCGGTATCCTGTACCAAAAATTCGTTAATTCCCTTTATAACCGAAATCGCTCTGTCGATATCGGGATTGCTTCCTTTTACATAAGCACCGACATTTATTAAATCCTCGGCGTCCCTGTAAACAGAGAGATTTTTCCGAATCTCGGCGGCAACTTTTTTATGTTCATCATCAACTATATCGCTCATAACCCTGCTTATGCTTTCAAGAACATCTATGGCCGGGTAATGGTTGCGATGCGCAAGCTGTCTGGATAAAACAATATGACCGTCGAGTATGCTTCTCGCGGTGTCGGTAACGGGTTCGGTCATATCGTCCCCATCGACAAGCACGGTATATAGACCTGTAATCGAACCGCTGCCGGATGTTCCGGAGCGTTCAAGCAGCTTTGGCATTACCGAAAAAACAGACGGTGTATATCCTCGGGATACGGGAGGCTCGCCTATTGCAAGACCTATCTCTCTCTGCGCCATTGAAAACCGGGTAAGCGAATCCATCAACAGCAGGACGTCTTTGCCTTTATCCCTGAAATATTCGGCTATTGCTACCGCAACAAACGCGCCTTTTTTTCTAATCAGTGCGGGCTGATCTGAGGTAGCGACGACGACAACCGATCGTTTAAGGCCGTCATCCTGCAAATCACGCTCGAGAAAATCCCTTACTTCCCTTCCGCGCTCACCTATTAGCGCTATCACGTTAACATCCGCTTTTGTGTTTCTGGCTATCATTCCTATTAACGTGCTTTTTCCGACGCCGCTTCCCGCGAAAATCCCCATTCTCTGTCCTTTACCGAGCGTCAGAAGCCCGTCTATGCATTTTACACCTAACGGCAAAGCTTGATTAATCCTCGGCCGCTTTAAAGGATGCGGAGGGTTGTTATTAACAGGGTAATATCCCGAAATCCCAAGCCTGCCTTTACCGTCAATAGGTTTTCCAAGCCCGTTGATCACCCTGCCCAGCAGTCCTTCGCCGACACCCACGCTTAACTGCGTTCCTGTCGCGATAACATGATTCCCCGGGCCGATTCCATCCATTTCACCAAGGGGCATCAGGAGCACGCTCCTGTCTTTAAATCCGACAACTTCGGCTAATATTTCCTTCCCTGCCCTCGCGTTAATTATCCGGCACAAATCGCCGACATTGGCTTCAGGCCCGTTGGATTCGATAGTAAGCCCGACAACCTTTGTTACCTGGCCTTTAAAACACACAAACTTACGATCGTTTAATATTTTTTTGTATTTTTCAAGGTTAACCGGTATTACCATAATCACTCCAATTAGAATTCAAATTCCCTGCAATATTTGCCCGATGGCAGCCGCAACGAGCAAACGGACTGTCATTCGGCTTTTGTTTCACCGGCTTGCGGCTTATACCCGATAAGTTCTTTGAACGCCCGTTCCACAGCCGCAAGCTGGGTCTCAACACTTGCGTCTATTGAACCGAAACCTGTTTCAATAAGACAGTCTCCTTTTTTCAGTGCACTGTCCTTTTTAATCGTAATCTCCCGGATATCTTCGCTGTACCGGAGCAATTCATCCCTGTTTTCGCATAAATAGTCGTAATCGTCGGGACAGACCCTCACAACAACGTCATTAGACGGAGAACTCCCCGTTATCGCCGTTCCGACAAGGCTTAAAACGGCATCCCTGTTATTCTCCAATTCCATACCGATTATCTTGCGTGAAACATCAATAATGATATCAACAATATCGCTTTCCAGACGTGCCATGGTATCGTTGTAAACCTTTTGCGCCTGATTTTTTATATCCTCCGCTTCGTCCAGCAATGCCTGATAATGCTGCCTGGCGAGTTGTTCCCCGTTACGGTAGCCTTCTTCTTTCGCTTTTTGCTCGATATCAAACATATGCTGCTCAATTTTTCCCTGGGCTTCTTCGAGCATTTCATTCGCTTTTTTCCTGGCATCATCTATTAACTTTTTCGCTTCCGCACGGGCGGCATTAATAACCGCTTCCGCCTGTTCCTCGGGGCTTTGTGTTTTATGGTCCGGCTGTTCCTTTTTCACCGGTTCGGGCATTGTTTTTTTAGGTCTTACCTGGTATGGCTTTCCTATATTAACCTGATATTTCTTATAAACTCCGCTTCCATACAAGTTAAACAACTATTTCGTCTCCTCCGCCTCTGGAAATAATAATTTCTCCTGCATCTTCGAGTTTTCGAATGACATTTACTATCTTCTGCTGAGCCTCTTCGACGTCTTTTAACCTGACGGGGCCCATGAATTCTATGTCTTCCCTGATCATTTCGGCCAAACGTTTGGACATGTTATTGTATATAACATTCTGAACTTCCTCGGTAGCGCCTTTGAGCGCAATTGCAAGCTGGCTGTTGTCAACCTCACGCAGGAAGCGCTGTATTGAACGATTGTCGAGCTGGAGGATATCCTCGAATACGAACATGCGTTTACGGATTTCTTCAGCCAGATCCGCGTCCTCAATTTCAAGCGTTTCCATTATGAATTTTTCAGTTCCGCGGTCGACCGAATTCAATATATCGACTATTGCCTGCAGGCCGCCGGTAGCGGTATAATCTTCGGTTACAAGCGATGAAAGCTTCTTTTCGAGCACTCTTTCAACTTCCTTGATAATCTCAGGCGAAGTCCTGTCCATAACGGCGATTCGTCTTGCGACATCGGCCTGCTTGTCCTGCGGAAGCGATGAAAGAATGACCGCCGCCTGCTGCGGCTTCAGGTATGCCAGTATAAGAGCGATTGTCTGAGGGTGTTCGCTTTGAATGAAATTCAACACCTGGGAAGGATCGGCTTTTCTAACAAAATCGAAAGGTCTTACCTGCAGTGATACTGTCAGTTTATTTATAATTTCCATTGTCTTTTCGGTTCCGAGGGCTTTTTCAAGAATGTCCTTGGCATATCCGATTCCGCCTTCGGCAATATACTCCTGGGCAAGACAGATCTGATAAAACTCTTCAAGAACCTTGTTCTTATCCTGCGGAGACACGCTTCGAATATTCGCAATCTCAAGAGTCAGCTGCTCGATCTCATCTTCTTTAAGATGTTTAAAAATCTGTGCCGAGCGTTCAGGTCCCAATGTTATCAAAAGCATCGCGGCTTTTTCTTTTCCCGTATATTCCCGCGTTTCACCGCGTACTGCCAATCTGTTCACCCCCAACAACCGTATAAGCTGTTTTTAGCACAATTATTTATAAACACATAACCAGGTACACTAAATTTGTACCCACCGTTATGTATTTTTAATCTAGTAAACAATATTAAGCTTCATTAATTCGCAGCTGCCGTAATGACGTTCCGTATATCAGTCCCACTCCTCGGCAAGCCAGTTTCTAAGCAGCTGCGCGACCGCATCCGGCTTCGCCGCGACAAATCTCTCAATCTGCTCTTTCAATTCATTCGCTTCTCCAAGCTCAATATCCGGAAAACTCATCTTCGGCCTTTCAGGAATGACAAACTGCGGGCCTTCGAATGCCGGTTCCGGTTCCGGCTCTTCTTCCTTCTTCTTCCTTGGAACAAGCAGTACGGCCATAATAACCAGCAGCAAAATCATAAGAATATATAATCCGTATTGTTCAATAAATCTGTTCAGGTTATCCGCAAACTTCACTTCAGGTTCCGCCTCGGGTACAAGTTTTTGTATGCTGACCGAAATGTTGTTTTTAGGTATACCTATTGCATTGCTAGCGTCCTGCTTGATTTGTTCTATGTATTCACTCGTAAGGGCTTCCGCGGTTTCTACGATATGGCCGTACCACAGCGTAATAGTCGCGGTTGTTTCTTCCGGTACCAGTTTCCCAAGAGCTTTCTGGGTTTCTATTTCTTTTTCGTTAAAGAGTCGCTCTTCAAGGTTTTGCTCTTTCTGGTAGTAAGATTCGCCCGATGTTCCGATCTGATAGGTGGCGGTCCCAGGATTGCTGTCAAGGCCAGGCGGCTGGCCTCCTTCTCCGCTTTGAAGCTTTTCTTCAAGCGTTTCAAGGGTTTTTACAAAACCTTCCCCTTCACTGTCCGGCGCCGAGAACTGGACTTCCCTGCTGTTTAACGTATCAAAATCAAGGCTCGCGCTGACTGTAACGCTCATTGTGTCAAAATTCGCGTTCTGCACCATCCCTACCCGAAAATGCTTATATATTTTCCGTTCCATTTCAAGTTCGCGATTGCGTCTCATCTCTTCCTGACTGCTGGCTACCCCGATTGACGATGTGCTTTGCGTCAGGTTCAGCGGATTTAAAAATTCATCAACAAGAGTGATGTTTTCTTTCGGGATACCTATTGAAGCAGCCACAACCCTCGCTGCTGCTTCAATCTGCTCAGGCGTTAAATCCCCTTTTGTTTTTAACGACACGAAAGCAGAACCCTGGTCCTGCTTATTGTTGTTTGATGCCCAGTAGGTTTTTTCAGGTTTTGTGTACTGCACCGAAGCGTCAATTACATTCTCGAACTTCTTCAGTTTATATACGAGGTTTGTTTGCTCGAACTGCCTCCACAGCTTTGCTTTATCCTCTTCGGTTACTGTCAGTGAAAGCTTTGACCAGCTCTGATCAAATATGACATCAGGGCTTATTAAGCCCGCCTCGCTTGCAAGATCAAATTCAATATCGGTTTTTTTGCGGCTGTCGACATAGATCTGATTGGTTCCTTTTTTATAGCTTATGCCATGCGAATCAAGGTAATCGATAATGGCCTTTACGTCATATTCATTACCGCTTTCAAGAAGTGGAACATATGTAACTCTTAGACTTATTACAAGCATAAACACTACCGCTGCCAAAATTACTCCCGCTGTAATGTATAACCTTATCTTTTGTCCTTTGTCGAGATCCTTCCAGTAGTCCTTTATCTTATCCCAGATCCTTGTTAACCATTCCGGCATTGTATTTCCCCCCAGACAGGTTTATCTTTTGTAATAGAACATAAAACCCTTTCCTCAATAAACCAATTCAATAACAGGTATTATATTTTCCTCATTGAATTGGCACAATAAATATTTATGCGCTGTTACATACAAAACATCCAGAATAGTGTTCAACTAAACCTGCATCCTCATAATTTCATTGTATGCATCCAATACTCTGTTTCTGATTTCAACAATGAGTTCAAGCGATATCGAAGCTTTTTCGGCTGCAATCAGTACAGAGTGAATACTGTCGGTTCTGCCTGCGATAAAATCTTCAGTAATGCTGTCGGCCTGTTTTTCGAGCCCGGATACATCCTTAAGCGCTTTCATCATAATATCCTTGAAGCTGGTTTGCTCTTCGGCCTGCATACCGGCCGCGCGCGTTTCTTGTACCAGTGTATCCTGGCGCAGCAGCGACAACCCCGAAACATTCATTTATTCCCTCTCCTTTATTGCTTTTTCTTTTGTTCAAAATACCCGCAGCATTCAATATTTCTAATCCTTAAAAAAGTACTTATCTCCCTATTTCCAGCGCTTTTTCAGCCATTGATTTAGTCGCGTTAACAGCCGTTACATTTGCCTCATATGCCCTTGTCGCCGAAATCATATTTACCATTTCTGTCACAACATCGACATTCGGCATTTGTACTATGCCGTTTTCATCTGCATCAGGATGGCCCGGATCATATACCATTTTAAACGGTGTCTGATCTTCAATTATACGTGATACCCGCACCCCTTTGCTTTTAATGAGTTGACGGCTTGCTCCCGTAAGGTAGCTTGAAAAAGGAACATTCCCTTCCTGTGCCTCAAATATAACGGTTTTTCTTCTGTACGGAGTGCCGTTCTCAGTACGGGTAGTATTAACATTTGCAATATTCTCTGCAATTATATCCATCCTAAGGCGCTGTGCGGTTAAAGCCGACGCGCTTGAATTAAGTGCGCTGAAAAAGCCCATAATACCTACCTCCCGCGAATAACGGTCCTGATTTTGTTAAATTGGCCGCTCATTCTTTGTATCAGCGTATTGTACCGCAATGTATTTTCAGCGAGCTTTGCCATCTCTCTTTCGATATCGACATTGTTGCCGTCAAGCCGGTAACTGTAATTTTTGTGATCTTCAATAACCTTAATATCCCCGGAGCCTTGAAGGCGGGATTTTCCATTCGAGATACGGCTGTATTTCATCTCTGAATTGAGAAATTCTTCGAATTTTACTTCTTTTCTTTTATAGTTGGGTGTGTCAACGTTTGCGATGTTTTGCGAAATGACGTCATTTCTAAGCCATGCGGCATCCAATGACCTTTCCAGATTGTTTCTGGGAAAAAGCAGCTTATTCAGCAACAATATCACCCCTTAAAGAATATACATTCCCTTCATCTTATGTAAACGATTATCTGCGCAATCTATAAAGCATTTGAACAATCTATGCATATATTACCATATAGTTTTACAAAATACAATAAAAGTCCGCCGAAAACATCAATTTCCTCGCTATTTTGTCGTTGTTTATGCCTTTTTTATATTATTTTTGTATTATATCATTAATTTTTGCGGATCCTTTTGCCCGGACATCTGAACAAGCAGAACGCTAATTAATTCCGGGAACTTTTATTATATTTTTCGGCAAAAAATAAAATATGCCGCAGTTTTCAATTAAAAATAAATAATTAAAGAATCAAAATTAAATAAAGTGAAACAATAAAAGCAAAGCTGAAATTCATTTTTTGCGGCATTGATACAAAAAAATCAGCCAGTCACACCATAACTTACTACTCATATATCGAGGTTTTGCAGACATAATAAGTAGTGAGGAGGTGAGACAAATATGGCAACCAACAACACAAGAAGCAAAACTCAATTTGAAAACATGAAATACGAAATTGCAAATCAATTGGGTATCAACCTTAAACAGGGGTACAATGGCGATCTGACCTCAAGGGAAGCCGGAACGATCGGTGGAAACATAGTGAAAAAGGTTTTCCAGAGTTATACCGGGAATCAGTATCCTCAATATGACACAAACAACAACAAATAACCGGTAACTGAATTTCCTTCTTTGAACTTGACCACTTAACGCTTTGCATAAAACAATTGAGTCGTTTTATCGAATGCGAATTAACAATTGAAAACAAATGGCAGGAAACTGTTAAAACAGTTCCTGCTGTTTTTTGTCCTTTTTTTCTATTTCTTTTTCTATTTTTTCCGTATCCGCTTTTTTCTTCCCTGCCAGAGCAGAAATTTTGTCAAGAAACCCCGGCAGGAAATCTATGATGCGATCAAGGGCCGTATTATGTTCGACAGGCAACAGCTTAATTGCGTTGTTTTTTCCTACAACCACAAAAGCGACCGGATGAATCGTAACACCGGCTCCGCTTCCTCCGGCAAAAGGAAAGTTCTCCATCTGATCCGTTTTCCTATCCCTTTGTCCCTGGTAATCCCCTCCTCCGGCGGCAAAGCCAAAAGCAACCCTGGAAACCGGGATAATTACAGTATCATCGGCAGTCTGCACGGCGTCACCGACAATGGTGTTAACGTCTACCATGTCCCTTATGCTTTCCATTGCGGTCTTCATTAATTCATCAATAGGATGTGCCCCCATCCCTTCACCTCCAAAATTTTTTTAATAAATTTAACCCTAATTATCCTTTACAATTAACGGTAAAACTATTCAGCTTTTTATAAGCATTTTTTCGCTGTATCTTAAAATGTCGAGGCCGAATTGGTTTTTGCGTTGAAAACATACTGTTTACCTGTATCGTACAGTATCAATATCAATATTTTCAGCAGCATTACCCTGATAACTGCGTGAAATATCAGTTCATTCCGGTTGTTCTGAAAATCCGGAACTAGGTTGAAGTTTCCGTGTTCAAGGTTGAACCACGCCGACAAAACAATCACCAGGAAATTCCACAGCGCAAGGATAATCCCGTATATTATAGCGTTCGCGGCTGCGTCTTCGGTGGAAAATGAGCCCGTAAGTTCAAGCTTCTCGATATGAAGTATTTTTCCCTTATTTTTTCGTACCGCGCCGACGATCAGGTTAATAAACCTCTTGCGGACGGTCTCTTTTTCCTTTGAGCCAAGCTTCCACTGTTTTTTCCCTTTTTCTTCCGCACCGCCTTTAACTTCGAAAACAGGGATGTATTTCAGCACCGTCCCTTTTATTGTATAGGCAATACCGGCATCTTCGGCTATAAGTTCAATCTGGATTCTGAAGTTGGTTAAAAGCAGCAGCAGTATCAATAAAAAAAGAACAAAAAAAACCGGAAGATACATTGCTTCACCTCACCGGTTATTTTATCCGATTTATGCCGTTCTATCCTTCTATTTCCACGGGCATTCTTTTTTTTTATCAGTCAACCGGAATTTCATCCATTACCGTTTGTATGTCATTAATGTCAATAGGCGGTAAATCTTTAACGGAACTAAAGCCGAAGACCCTTAAGAATTCTTCCGTCGTGCCATACAGTTTAGGTTTGCCCGGACTATCCTGCCTGCCCAATTCACATATAAGATTTTTTTCAACAAGATTCATAATTACATTATCCGAGTTCACTCCCCGGATATGTTCAACATAAGCTCTCGTAACAGGCTGGTGATAAGCAATTATTGCAAGAGTTTCGTATGCTGCCTGCGAAAGCCCTTGTTTTTTCCGGGTATATCCGAGCTGAACTATGTATTTGTCATATTCCGGCTTCGTACAAAGCTGGTAACCTGTTCCTATCCGCCGCAGCATAATGCCCCTTGAAGAATTCTTGTATTTCATTTCCATATTTGACATTATACTGATAGTTGTTTTTTTATCCTGTTTAATTATCTCGGAAAGCTTTTCAATCGAAACAGAATCACCGGCGGCAAACAATACGGCTTCCAATATGCTCTCTATTTCACGCAGATCATGCATGTAAAGCTTCCTTTCATTTTCAGCATTAAGCGCCTTCATCCCTGGCAATTCTCCTTGGTTCAATATATATTTCACCAAATTCAACTTCTTGATGAATTGTTGCTTTTCCGGCTTTGGCTATCTCAAGCGCGGCCAAAAAACCCGTCGCGACTTCGAGCTTTGATGTCTTTTTTATATTAAAGATCGCGGAAAAGCACAACCTCACGCCTTTTTTCAGCATATCAAGCAACTGCCTTATTTTCAATCTCAGTGAAACCCGTTCATGCTGTATTATGCGCTTCATTTTTTGAGAATCGTCATTCTGACGGTCACAATATGCCTGAAAGGTTTTTTGATAGCATTCTTTCAGCAGGGAGGGCGAAACATCAAGCTCTATTTCATAAGCCGATTCCGGGAGGACTTCCGGTAATTTGTAATGAACTTTTCTCCATTCGGCTTCCCTGTTTCTTAAAACATCGGCAAAATCCCTGATCTTTTTGTATTCAATGAGCTTTAGAATCAGCTCTTCACGCGGGTCTTCCCCGGCTTCAGGCTGTTCTTTCCGTTCAGGCAGCAGCATGCGCGACTTTATATGCAATAGCGTCGCCGCCATTACAAGAAATTCGCTTGCAATCTCAAGATCCATTTCCTGCATTGCAAAAAGATAATCCAGGTATTGATCGGTAATTTCAACAATGGGTATATCATATATGTCTATCTTATTTTTTTCAATAAGATAAAACAGTAAATCGAAAGGCCCTTCAAAATCTTTAATTTTAATCGTACAATGATCACTCGGCGTGTTTGTCATAAGTAACTCTCCAGGATCAATACGTGTTGCCTGTTTCAGAGCCAATCTATTTTCATGGCGGCTCTTACTTCATACATCGTTTTTTCCGCAATTTCACGGGCTTTACCGTTGCCGTCATTAATGACATCTTTTATATAATCCGGCCGCTTTAGAAGCTCCGTTCTTTTTTCATGTATCGGCGTATGGAACTCCTTAACTTTCAGGGCAAGGTTTTTCTTGCACTGAACGCACCCTATCGCGCCTTTCCTGCAGTTTTCTTCAATTTCGGGAACCTCGTTTTCATTGAATATTTTATGGAACGCGAAAACAGTACAGACTTCCGGATGCCCCGGATCTGTTTTTCTAATCCGGGCAGGGTCGGTAATCATATTCATTACTTTTTTATAAACCTCGTCCGGGGTATCGGAAAATGATATCGTGTTATTATAGCTCTTGCTCATTTTCCTTCCGTCAAGGCCGGGAAGTACTTTTGCTTTTGTTAAAAGCGACTGCGGTTCAGGAAAAACATTTCCGTAAAGAAAATTAAACCTTCGCGCTATTTCCCTCGTCAATTCCACATGTGGGACCTGATCTTCGCCGACCGGGACGTAATCGGCTTTATACATCAAAATATCGGCGGCCTGCAGACATGGATAGCCTAAAAAGCCGTGAGTCGTTATATTTTTTTCTTTCATCTGTGCCAACTGATCCTTGTAAGTAGGATTGCGGGTAAGCCATGAAATCGGCGTTATCATAGAAAATAAGAGGTGCAGCTCCGCATGCTGCTTTATCGCGCTTTGAAGAAAGAAAACACACTTGGACGGATCGAGCCCTGTACTGATCCAGTCGGCTATCATTTCGGTAATATTATCTTTATACCTCGTGGTATCTTCATATCCTGTTGTCAGCGCATGCCAATCCGCAACAAAATAGTGGCATGAATAATCGTCCTGAAGACGTATCCAGTTTTCAAGAGCTCCGAAATAGTTCCCAAAATGCAATACGCCTGTTGGACGCATGCCGCTGAGTATTGTCTTTTTCATAAAAACCTCCGTAACTGTCTGCTGATTTGCATCCAAGCTGCCGGTAATAATCCGTACCCGCTTTATTTAATATTAACTTATCATCCGATGAAAGTCCATACGTAAACAGGAGAAGAATGCAATCATACAAAAAGGCCGATGATTTTTTCCGTTACCCACAGCATGCTGTTGGCGATAGGTTTTGTAAAAAAGCCCAAAACCGTACTTATTATACCGGGGAAAACAATGACGGCAACAAGAAATATCATGCCTATCGTTCTCTCATGCTGCATAAAACGGAAATATTTATCGGCAGGCAGAACGCCCGACAGTACTTTCGAGCCGTCAAGCGGCGGTATGGGCAGAAGATTAAATATCGCAAGGTTAAGATTAACGGAAAAAAACAATGATAAAAACAGCAGCCAGTATGTTACGATATTGTTTCCGCGCACTATTAAACCGTACATTGTAATAAAAGAAAGCTGGTAAAGAAAAATGCCCATGAACGCCAATACCAGATTTGAAAGAGGCCCTGCGATGCTTACAAGCATCATGCCCTTTTTCCTGTCCCTGAAAAAAAACGGGTTTACCGGAACAGGCTTGGCCCATCCTATTCGGGCAACAAAAAGCATTATTGTTCCTATCGGATCAAGGTGCTTTAACGGGTTAAGGGTAAGGCGCCCCTGATCTTTCGCCGTCATGTCCCCAAGCCTGTATGCCGTGTATCCATGAGACAGCTCATGGATTGTCAGCGATATAAGAAGGACCGGAATTATTAATATATATTGTTCAAGACTTTGGTTAAGCATAGAAATCTCCTTTTAAAAAAGATACGCATAAGGCGGCAAAAAGTTTTACAATCCCAATAATTTCAACACCGGCTCAATAAAAACAAATACGCCGATAAACGCGGCTGCGGCAGCGGATACAAGAACGGCAGCCGCCGCAAGATCCTTTACCCTTTTTGCATTTATTGAATACTCTTTAGTTATCATGTCTACAAGCGTTTCAGCGGCCGTATTCACTAATTCCGAGACAAAAACGAAACCGAATGCCACAAATACCAGTGCCCATTTTACAAATGAAATTCTGAAAAATATGCCTAATATAACAACAATAACTGCCGTTATGCAGTGTATCCTGAAATTCCTTTCCTGCGTAAAAGCCGTTTTCATTCCCTGCGCGGCATATTTAAAGCTGTCAAACAATGTTCTGCTTTTCATATTATTCTCCATAATAATGATTAATCATTTACGCGTAAGCCCTATCTCGGACAGAACCTGTTCCTGCCTCTTCTCCATTATATCGCTCCTGGGCGGGCTTTCATGATCATATCCGAGCAGGTGCAGCAGGCCGTGAAGCGCTAAAAACGCAAGCTCCCTTTCTTCACCATGGCCATATTCCTTTGCCTGTTCAATGGCTTTTGGAACAGATATTACTATATCGCCGAGAAATAGCTTCCCGTCTTCCATATCCGGTTCGCCCGGTTTTACAACAAATTCCCCATCCTTCATTTCAAGCATCGGAAACGACAGGACATCGGTAACGCTATCTTTATTTCTATACTCCCGGTTTATCCTTTGAATCTCTTCATTCTCGACAAGGAGAATAAAAACCAATGGCGGGTATTCGATATTCTCAATCCTGAATGCGGTCACCACGACTTTCGTCAGCAGAGTTTTTAGACTCTTCAGTGGAAGGTATCTCTTTTTCAGTTTGCTTTGAATTATTACCTTCATTCTTTTTCTCCCTTTTATCCTGCTGTATTATATTATATACCTGATTATCAAGTTCACTCAGGGAATCTTTTTTCTCAAGTTCGGGATATTCGTTCCTTTCGTGAAAAACTCCGCTAAGAACCGTTAAGAAGGCATTCGCTATATCGTTCATATCCTTCAGCGTCAGGTCGCAGTTGTCAAGCTGACCGTCATCCAGCTTATCTTTAATTATTTTCCGGATCAGTCCTTCTATTTTACCCTTTGTTTTATCCGGCATCGAGCGGACAGCGGCTTCAACTGAATCGGCCAAAAGAACAACAGCGGCTTCCCTGCTCTGAGGTATCGGCCCCTCGTACCGGAAATTGCCTTCTTTCACTTCGACACCCTTTTCTCCCTGTTTTGCCTTATGGTAAAAATACGCGACCAAAGTAGAGCCGTGATGCTGCAGTATTATATCCCGGATAGCCTTCGGCAGTTTATGTTTCTTGGCCAGTTCATCCCCATCCTTCGTATGGGATGTAATAACCAATGTACTAAGATTAGGAGTTATCCTGTCGTGCGGGTTTTCCGACATCTGGTTTTCCTTGAAAAAACCGGGACGCATCAGTTTTCCGATATCGTGAAAATACGCTCCTACCCTGGCAAGCAAAGCATTCCCGCCGATTTGCCTTACCGCGACCTCCGAAAGGTTCCCCACCATCAGGCTGTGATGATAAGTCCCCGGCGCTTCCATCAAAAGTCTCTTTAACAGCGGGTGGTTCGGATCTGCCAATTCAAGAAGCTTCAATGGGGTTATAACATTAAAGATGCTTTCAAGGAACGGAAGCAGGCCTATCGCGAGAATTACCGACAATATCCCGTTAAGAAACGCAATCCCGCCCTCGTATAAGAACGTGGTCCATTCCTTTTTTTCAATAACTCCGACACACGCAACGACAACTATGTTTATAGCACCAATAATCAACCCGGCAAGCGAAATTTTTCTTCTCTGGCTCGCATTTGCGGATAAAAACGCAGCAACTGTACCGCTTATAAACAGCATAATAATAAAAGCCGCGTTTTCGGGAAACATCAATGAAGCCGCAAAGGTGATCACAATGTTGACAACAACGGCAAGTTGTATATTCAGAAAAATCGCCAAAAGAACCGGAGCAATAAACCCTATTGTAAAATAGGGAGCATATTCGGGTATAATTTCTTTGGCCATCCATGCTAAAAATACCGTAAGAACAATAATTGTCGCAATAAGCAGCAAATCGTTGCGGCTGGCAAAGTGTTTTTTCGAAAAGAATTTCATGAACAGCGCAAGAACAAACCACAGCATGAACAACAGAAGCAGTACGGACGCGAGAAACAAATAATCCGGCCTGTTCTTTTCATCGACCGAACCAAGCCTTCTTAAAACATCAATCTTGTCGGCTGTGACAATCTCTCCCTTGCGCAGTATTATCTCGTTCCGGTAAATCATAACGGGATTTTCAGATTTATATGCCTCAATGAAAGCGTTCTTCTGATTCTCGGTAGCTGCTTCGTCAATTATGCTGTTTGGAACAAGAATTTCTGAAAGAATCCGTTTGCCTAACTGCTGAATTTGAATCGAAGAAATACGCTGATCAATTTTCAGGTTGTATGTTGCAAGAGTCTGGGAAAGATTCTCAGCGGTTACATTCGCTACGGAAATCTGCTGCATGAATTCCCGGACAAAGAGTTCCTTCAGTTCACGGATTTCCGGGCCGGTTTCCTGCTTAAACAGATAAGTCAGCACTTCCCGCGGGATATCAAGCAGAATTGAAGCCGACTTTCCATAAGAATCTTTGTCAATAAGCTCCGCCGGATCTTTTTCCTGGTTTTTGCTCAGTTCAGGTATAAGATCTGTTCTGATATTTTCCAAATCATCGAAAAAATCATATATTTCGCCGAGCATTTTTGTATTGGCATTTTCCAACTCCCTTATAACAGGCGGGATCTCCTTAACCTTTTCAAGGGCAAGCTCTTCCGTTTTCATCGTATTCTCAATATCTCTCGGAGCGCGTATGTCAAATTCGGATCTCATGCCCAAAGTGAGCTTATACCTTTTCGGGGCCGCACCGGAGGATATCATCGCGAAAACCGCCAGTAAAGAAACAATGCCAATCAGCAAGCGCTGAAAAATGTCGTTTTTAAAGACTTGTCCAAACCCGGTTTTCTTTTTTTTCTTATCAGTTTTCACTGCTACTCCCCTTTCCCGGCATCTTCTACCGCTTTTCTTTCCGGGCCGGTTTGGCTTTAGACTGTCCCCGGGATTCATAACGCTCGTATGCCTTTATTATTCGCTGGACAAGTTCATGCCGTATCACATCTCTTTCATTAAGGTATACGAAACTTAACCCTTCGACATCCGATAGAATCTCCTGTACAACAACCAAACCGGACTTTTTGTCTCCCGGCAGATCAATCTGTGTAATGTCACCGGTAACAATTGCTTTAGAGCCTGTACCAATTCTTGTTAAAAACATTTTCATCTGCTCGGGTGTCGTATTCTGTGCCTCGTCGAGTATAATGAACGAGTCGTCCAGCGTCCGCCCGCGCATGTATGCAAGCGGAGCCACTTCAATAATTCCCTTTTCCATATTGCTCAAATATGTTTCAGGACCCATTATTTGATACAGGGCATCGTATAACGGTCTCAAATAAGGATCTACCTTGTTTTGCATATCTCCTGGCAGGAAACCAAGCCTTTCGCCTGCTTCCACCGCCGGCCTCGTTAGGATAATCCTGCTGACCGCCTTCTCACGAAAGGCTTTTACAGCCATCGCAACAGCGAGGTATGTCTTTCCCGTGCCTGCCGGTCCTATTGCAAACACAACGGTATTTTTCCGTACCGCTTCAATATATTTCTTTTGCCCGTATGTTTTGGATTTTATAGGTTTGCCCCGCGCCGTCAGGCAGACAAGATCAATCGGGAGTTCATCTTTTTCTATATTTTCACCGTTTATTGATATAAAATAATTTACATTCTGTGTCGTAATCGTATCGCCTTCCCTTGCAATCGCAAGCAGTTTTTCAATAATTTCGAGCGCCTGATCGACTTTCGATTCAAAACCTGATACCTTAACCTCATTCTCCCTGTTTGTTATTTTAACGTCCAGCGTGTTTTCCAATATGCGGATATTTTGGTCGCGATATCCAAACAGGTTAATCGCTGTCTCCATATCCGGCAGTTCGATATATTTTTCTACGACTGTTTCCAATCAATCTCCTCCAATTTCCTGCTCAATTGCAATATCTTCCACACATTCCGCGGTTATAATCAAATATTCGGCATCCTCTTCCTTAATAAGCTGTACTTGTTTATCAACAACCTTCGCGCCGTGCGGAATCATTTTTCTAAGTTCCGTTTCAGCAGAATTTCTTGCTGCTTCTATTGCCTGATCATGATCGAGCGTTCTTTCCTCTTCATACAGCTCAAAAAAGCGCTGTATCGTAATCCCGAACGGCAGCCTGAACTTTTTTCCAATCACCGGAGCCTTGTCAAAAATGCTTGTTTCATATAATGTAAACGGATTTTTTCCTGACGGCAGCGGTATTTTGAAATCCAAAAAATATACGCTTGTTTTGTTCCACTCGTTTCCTGTCCTTTTTCTGACCGTCTCCTTTTTGGGAACCTCCCTTTTTACTTCGTACCATGTACGGGCTATTACTTCACCTATCGCATGAACGTACCTGGCACCGAACTCCGGACGGATACTCTCGATAATCCCGGAAATTAGAACCTGTCCCCTAATTATAGTATCTCCCTGTTTAACCAGCGCCAAACCATTTTTAACTATAATCGATACGACAATCCCGTCTCTTTTGGCTATAATATGACACGGCTTGTCAACAGGAACAACAGCCGGAGGCTCAACTCCTTCCCTGACGGATATAATAAGCCTTGTTCCCTTTATTTCAACTCCGACCCATGACAGATCACTGTTTTTCAACATCAGCGTATCGGCAACAAGTTTAGGGTTTATCCGGCGCTTTAACGTACCCCGGTATATTCCCATATCATTTATCTGTTCAATTATAACACCCGTATCCACAATCGAGTTTCCTTGTATATCAATCGACCATACAATTGATGTCATAAGGTAAACAAGTATCGCAAATACGAGCATTCCGGCAACAAACCCCTTGCGTTTTTTATAAACCGTCAATATGTACGGCAAGCCTTTCTTACTTTGAATGCGGACACGGCACCGCGACTTTCTTGCGGCGGTACGGGATTTTTTGAAACCGTTTATGCTCATCTTCATGCGTACCGAACCCGGCGTTATCCGCTCCACATCCCAAAGCAGTATCTGCCTGCGCGTACAAATATTAATAAACTTCTCAGCATAAGCACCGGTTACAATAATAATAACATACCCTTTTAAATAATGCCATAAGCGAATTAGGAACATATTCTACTCCATCTTAAACATAATCAATATTGTCAATGTCGCCGAAAATAATAATATCCTCACTTGTGATTTCCCTTATTTTCATATTTTTCCCCGTAATCGTGATTATGCCGTAATTTGAATTTATTCTTACTCTTTCGCCGGTAAATTCAATAATACCGCTGTGATTTTCTACAAAAACCTCTTTCCCGCCTACAGCGGTAACTTTAGGGCGGTCGGATAGAACATCTTCAGGAAGCTCAAGAAGCTTAGCGACTTTTTCCCTAATCGTAACGGAATCTTTTTTTTTTCTTCCGGTCCGGCGCTCTGTTTTTTTCATTGGGTTTCACCTCTCGCGTATGCTTCCAAGTCAAAAACGTTACCAAACTCATAACCCATTTTGCGCGCATCGTTGATAATCCGTTCCAGCGCATTGGCGTTATCCGCCGATACGGCATGCAGTAAAAGAATAGCGCCGTTGTGAAGATTCGGCATTACCATGTTATAAGCATGCTCCCATCCTTTTTGACTGTTCCTGTCCCAGTCTTTATAGGCAAAACTCCAAAACATATTTATATATCCCATCTTTGAGGTCAATTCAAGAGTATGTTCGCTGTATTCTCCTTTTGGCGGCCTAAGGAAAACCATGTGTTTTTTGAATTTTTCATAGAAAAGCCGATCAAGATCGGCCACTTCCTTTACAAGCTGTTCATCGGTTAATGTCGGGAGACTTAAATGGCGGACGGTATGGTTCCCGACGGCATGGCCCTCCTCAACCATTCTGCGCACAAGGTCCTCATGATGGTTAAGATATGGGCCTGTAATGAAAAAAACCGCGTTTACTTTCGTTTTGGACAATACGTCAAGAATGTCATCGGTATAGCCGTTTTCATATCCTTCGTCAAAAGTCAGGTAAATAACCGGTTTTTCAGTGTCCGCCAGATATATCGAATTATATTTTTTTAATAGTTCCGGCGCTCCCGGATCAGCTTGCGGGGTCTTGTGATTTTTTACCCTTACAATGCCCCAACTGCGCAAACGTTTTGGATTTTGTTCCTCCGAGCCGTAAGTATATGACGCCGGATAATAGCCATCCTCGTAACCGCCGGTTATTTCCACACTGAAATCAAGATCATTAAAACTTAATTGAAACAATGTGCGCAGATCATCTTTTTTGTTAACATTATTTCGTATGAGAATGAAGGTGCATAACAGTATGATTAAAACTACGGACAATATAACAGTTTGCTTCCGATTCATCAAACCATACTCCAATAAAAAAAGAGCCTTCTTTAACTAAAATTTATGCATAAATCATCGATAAAGAACAATCTCTTATTGTTCCTATAATATATATATTGTTTTTTGCATAAAAAATGCCGGGCTTGTTGAAGATCGTTCATCCGTCCGGATAAACAGGAACTTCAAAAAGCCCGGCACAAGCCTGAAAGTTTGAGGCTCTCTATTCAACAGGTTCGAGCATGTCGTACCGCAAAACGGTTCCATCGGTGCGTACCGCAGGAATTATAACGTTTTCTTCCTTCTTTACATCGACCTTAATATTATAATATTTCAGCATATCAACAACGCCTTCCATGATTTTTAACGAGCCTTCGAGATTATCCGGATCGGCTATGGCTTTTATAACATACGGCGGTAAAAGCCTTCTGCCGTTCACCATCATATATCCGCCGGACCTGCGGACTTCGCTCGTTGCTATAATTCTTTCGTCGTTCACCGCAAGGGCCTGAACATCGGCAGCCCTCAGCTCATTAAGCACGGCAAGTATGTTGTCGTCATCAACAGGGGCGTTTCCTATACCTTCGATAGTAACAATAACACCTCTGCCTTTAACCGTTTTTAACCCGGCAATTATTTCCAGTCGAAGAATCTCTTCCTTCAGCTTTTCAATCGTCTCCGCATCACTTTTGCTGTCATTCCTATAAAACTCAAGATCTTTCTGCAATTCTTCTATCCGGTGCGTAAGCTGTTCATTCGTTTCCTGTTCCCTTAACAGTTCCATTATTAAATCATTTACCCTTTGCTGTTCATAAACGGCAAGCGTGTTATTTACTTTCACGCTCCTGTACTGCATTGCGATTATTATTCCAAGCAGCAGGCAGACAACCGTTAAAGACGACACTTTAAATATCTTCATTTTTCGATAACCTCCATACCCGATATCATGCTATCAATATTTTTGTAGGCTTTAAACTTCGGAATCACTATTTCATCTTCTTTTTTTATGTCAACACGGATATTATACAAACGCATAATCACAACAGCTTCGCTTTCCTCAAGAGCCTGATAAAGCAAATCGGGATCTCCTATCGCTTTTATTACATACGGTACCGGATAACGATTTCTGTTTATTAGTATTGTGGGACCGGCGCATATCTGTTTGCTTGTTGCGAGAATTCTCTCGTCATTAATCGAAATAGCCTGGGCTCCGGCTGCTTTAAGTTCATTAAGAACAGCCGAAATATCTCCATCGTGAATAATAAGCTCATTGGGATCCATGTCCGGATCTCTGGCGGGAGCGTCATTAAGCGTTACCACGACTCCCCTGCCCTTTACATCCAAAAGACCGCATATAAGCTCCAATTCGTCTTTTCTTATCAGCAGTTCGTTTATAATGGGATTGCTGTCATTGCTCAACCGGCGTTCCGCTTCTTCTATTTCCTTTTCGATACGCTGGAGTTGTTCATGCAGTTTCAGGCCCTCCGCCCTGATCTGTTCCAATTCATCCGTTAATTTTTGAACGGATGACTCGCCTATAACGCTTGGCTGCCTGGCAGATATAATTGTTCTGAACTGCATCGTGATAACCATGCCCAAAATAATAAACGCAACGAAAATTATGCCTTTTGATTTGTTCGACATACGCTCCCCCCTTTCGAAACAAACTGCAAAAGAAATAAATGCCGTAGTATAATTGCAATGCGAAAACTAATGCCTATCTTTATTTTATAGGCTTTTTGAATAAGATACAATAGTTTCCCGAAGAGTTGTCACCAGGGTAATAATACCCAAACCGGGACCCGCGGGAATTACGCCAAAAACACAGCGGGTGGCTCGGGTGATTGTTTTAGAAAAGTTCTTCTATACTTACGCCTTTAGTGATTGTTAAATCAACGTATTCATCGCCTATTTTTATTACCGGTTTTCCATACTGATGTGGGTTAATATAAATAACTTCGGCTATTCTTCCGTCGTTAAGCCTTACCTTATTCCCAATATAATAGTGAGAGATATTGGATAAAAATGTATTCAAAACAATCGTGTCAAGATACCCAAAGCAATCGTTCTGCATTAATTGAAAAACATGAAAAGGTGTATCTTTCGTTTTATATGATCTGTCTGCCGTCATAGCGTCAAATGTGTCAGCGACAGCAAGGATTTTGGCAAACAGCGGTATTTGATCTCCCTTAAGGCCCATTGGATATCCGGAACCATCTTCCCTTTCATGGTGGTATAAGACCGCTTCCTGGATTCTTCTGTCAATTCCTTCCATATACTGTATCAGGTAATAACCATATTCCGAGTGTTTTTTCATTTCAGTGGCCTCTTCATCGTTGAGTTTGCCCGGTTTATTTATTATTTCGTCAGGAACACGGCTTTTCCCTATATCGTGCAAAAGGCCCGCCTGTACCAGCAAATGGGTATCCTCCGGCCTCAATCTTAACCATTTTCCTATAAGCATTGCGAGCATCGATACATTAATGGAATGGTAATATGTATATTCATCGACTTTTCTTATCTGTGTAATGCATTCAATTATTTGGCGTCTTTGATCCTTTTTAGCGTAAATGGAATCCGCTATTTGAACTGTTTTTTCAATGCTTACGGTTTTACCGACAGATAAATCATGTATAATTTCCTTAAACTGTTCAGTATCACTTTCATAGGATTCAGTGAAGATTTCTTCTTCACTGCGGGATTGCGGTCCTTCAGACTCCGCACCCATCGTACCATATTCATAGACCCAAATTTTATCAACTCCGAATATTTTCAGCCTGTTTATTGTTAATGCGTCAAGCACAGTATTTTCCCAAACGATAATTGCGCCGTAATCGCTATATATCGTTTCGGCAGTAACCATACGGGGTTTACAGGCGTCTATGTCTATTTTTATTTTTCTGCTCAACCTCCGTCCCTCCGTTATTCCGGGCGTAATGCACAAATGCCCGCAAAATCGCTCTTTTATTTATTCAAACACCTGTAGAAATTCCTATAGAAGCATATAATTTTTCGTCTCGTCATATTTATCGGCTAAAACCATACAATTCAAATAGTCTAAATTTTCTGCGTTTCGAATTACTTCTTCAACTGATCTTTATTAATGCGTCAAAAGTCTTAATGATTTTGAGACGAAGACAATTCGCTTTCTTTAACAGTTTCTCTAAAATCGATAAACCATGAATACAATATAATTTATATTAAAGAAAAATTCAATAAGTTTTGTGAAAATTGCACAAAAAAGATCTGCTGGCGTTGCATTTTATGGCTGAATTCCCCCGTTTAGCCATTCAATAAACGCTGCTTCATCTATTATTTTTATTCCAAGTTCTTTTGCTTTTCTGTTTTTCGCGGAGTTTGAAAGAATATCGTTATTTATCAGGTAATCGGTATTCGATGTTACTGAATCGGTAACTTTTCCGCCTTTCCCTTCTATTGCTCTTTTCAGTTCGCCCCTGTTTTTATAATTATATACCTGCCCCGTTATAACGAAAGTAATGTCTTTAAAAATCTGATCCTCGCCTGAAACCTCAGCCTTCTCTAACTCCAGTTCCTGAAGCAGGTTGTTAATTAGCCTCCTGTTTCTTTCACTCGAAAAGAACTTCACGTATTCACCGGCCATAACTTCTCCGATCCCTTTTATTGAAATCAGTTCTTCAAAGGCGGCGTTCTCAATACGGTTCCAATCGTATGAAAAATGGCTGCATATCAGTTTTGCGTTCGAAAGGCCGATATTCGGTATTCCAAGGCCGTAAAGAAGCCTTACGGCATTTGTCTTTCTTGATTTGTTTATTGAGTTAACAAGATTGCGGAAAGATTTTTCGCCAAACCCTTCCATATCAACAATCTCATCCCTGTACTTTTCAATACGGTATATATCCGCGTATTCCTTAATAAATCCCTTTGCGATGAATTTCTCTATTGTCGCCTCGGACAACCCGTCTATTCCCATCGCGTCCCGCGAAACAAAATGGGTAAATGACTTTATTTGTTTTGCAAGACAATCTTTGTTCATGCAATATAAAAATTTGATTCCATTTTCCTGCCTGACGCTTGTTCCTTCACCGCAAACAGGACAATTAGAAGGTATTTTTACCGTGCCGCTTCTTGTAAAATTCTCCGAAACCTGCGGTATTATCATATTTGCCTTATAAACGCCTATCATGTCCCCAATGCCCAATTCAAGGCTTTCCATAATGCTTATGTTGTGCAGGCTCGCTCTTTTAACCGTTGTCCCCTCGAGCTCAACAGGTTCAAATATGGCGATAGGGTTTATAAGGCCTGTTCTTGAAGCGCTCCATTCTATTTCCAAAAGCCTGGTTTCCTTTGTTTCATCCATCCATTTGAAAGCAATTGCGTCCCTCGGAAACTTTGCCGTAGTTCCAAGTGATTCGCCATAAGCGATATCATCATAAACAAGGACAAGCCCGTCCGCAGGAAAATCATTTTCCGGAATTTTCCTCTCAAACCATTCTACAGTCTGTTCAATATTGCCGAAATCGACTTTCCTGTGCTCTACGACATCAAAACCCTGGCTCTTTATCCATTTCAACTGGTTGAACCTTGAATTGCCGAACTCCGCATTTTCAGCCCGGACCACCGAAAACGCAAAATAATAGACATTCCTGCTTGCCGTAATCTCATTGTTTAGCTGACGCACCGAACCGCTGCACAAGTTTCTCGGGTTTTTATATTTCAGCTCTTCAACAGCAATCTCACGGTTTATTTTTTCAAAATCTGAATAACTGATAACCGCTTCTCCCCTGAGAATAAGATTTCCTTTAAACGGTATGCGCAGCGGGACGTTTTTAAAAACCCTGACATTATTTGTTACAACTTCCCCGACTTCTCCGTTTCCACGCGTAACAGCCTTGATCAATTCGCCGTTCTCATATGTAAGCACTATTGTAAGGCCATCGAGTTTCCACGACAAAACTCCAGTTTGACTGCCGAGCCACTGTTTCAGAGCGTTGATATCTTTAGTTTTGTCAAGCGACAGTATCGGCCTTTGATGGTATTCTTTCGGAAGGTTTGAAATAAGCTCATATCCGACTTTAACGGTGGGACTGTCAGACAGCGTTATGCCGGTTTCCTTTTCCAATTCGACAAGTTCATCATATAACATGTCGTATTCCCTGTTCGACATAATTTCCGTATCCTGCTGGTAATACGCTTTAGATGCTTCATTTAACAACTTTACGAGCTCTTTTATCCGATCAAGTTTACTATCCATATTATTCCACTCCAAAGCATAAACCGGTTCCGCTTTCCCTCGGCTATAATTGCCGGCGAGAGGTTTTCAAGCTTAATTAATTCTCAATGTCGACAAGGATTTTATATATCCCGTGTTCTTTATATGCTCCCAAACATTCAAGAATACGTATTGTTCCGTTAAGTATCCCGTCGGCTATATCCTCTCTGAATTCATCCGATTCGAGCCGCTTGTGATCTTCCTCGTTTGTTATATAGGCTGTTTCAACAAGCAGCGCAGGCATATCGGACAGCCTTAAAACACCTAAATCATCTTTTATGACGCCATTGTATTTCGTATCGGTTACCTTGTCTATTTCTTCCCCCATCATCTGGGCAAACTGTTTGCTCGTATATTCGCCGTGAGTTTTCCCATAATGATAAATCTCGGTCCCGTTATATGCCTGCCAGTTCTTTCCTTCAAATCCGTTTACATGGATGCTCACAAAAAAGGTCGCTTTTATTTCATTCGCAATCCTCGGCCGTGTCCATACATCTTCCTTCCAGAAACTATGGAGCGCCTCATCCTCATCCCGTGTCATCACAACCTTAATCCCCGCGTCTTCAAGCTTTTTCTTAAGCCTGAAACCGATATCAAGCACAATGTCCTTTTCATAAAAACCGTCAACATACGGTGAAGTAGTTCCGGGGTCATAACCTCCATGTCCCGGATCGACTACTACAACTACGTCTTTAATTTCCTTACCGGGGGGAGGCGGTGTCGGTGTTGGCGAAGGAGTCGGGGTTGGAGTTGGGGTGGCTGTCGGCCGCGGTGTGGGTGTGGGCGTCGGTGATGGAGCAATCGCGGACATCAGTGCCCTGACGGGATAAAAATCTCCGCCGAGAACAAGGTATAAAGTAATTGAACATAATACTAACAGTATAATAAATGCCGCCAATTTGGCCGGAAAAGGCAACCGGTGCCATCTTCGCCGCTGCCTCGAATGGTAGGAATTACCGCTCTCTATAGCTGCAAGCTTGATTTTTTTCATGAAGTTCCCTCAAATCGAACAAAATTAGTATGCTACGGCTAATAATTCTTTATAATGGAAAAAATCACTTCGTGATTTCAATGTTCAAACTATTAGTTTACACAATCATACTTAATAAATAATACAATAATTTTAAATTCACTTCAACAGTATATTCACAAGCCCCGGGTACAGGCTTTTTCAGCCCGTCTTAACCGGAGTGAGGGATTAATCGTGAAAGAATTACTGCAAATACCTGTCTATATCATCAAAACCAATATTTTTGTGAAGGGCCATGTTGATCCCGTTTGCGACAACTTTCGCAACCCGTTCGATCACCTCGTCCATTTCCTTCGGGGTAACAACAAGATTACCTCCGTAAGGTTCCAATACCTCCCTGATCAGAGTATACTTATCATTTTGATCCATCTGCTTTAGCATTTTGTAAAAATCCGTACCCTCCTGCGAATGAGACAAAAGATTATCAATAACAAGCTCTATCGTGTCGTTAGCCATAGTTGCCGCATCCACTACGGTCGGGATGCCGATTGCAATCACCGGAACACCCATTGTTTTTACAGACAGTTCCGCGCGTTTGTTTCCAACGCCCGAACCGGGAGAAATCCCTGTATCAGCAATCTGTATCGTAGTATTAATACGGTTCATTTTTCTCGATGCCAAAGCGTCTATCGCAATAACAAGAGCCGGGCGCACCCTGTCAATTACCCCTCTTACGATATCACTTGTTTCTATTCCGGTCAAACCGAGAACTCCCGGTGCTATTGCGCAAACCGGCCTTACCCCGTCATTTACCTGTTCGGGCAGATATTCATGCAAATGCCGCGTAACCATGAGATATTTCGAAACCTTAGGACCAAGCGCATCAGGGGTTATGTTCCAGTTTCCCAGTCCCACGACAAGTACGGTGTCATTGTCCTTTATATTGATCAGGCGATTCAGTTCGTACGCCACCGCCCTGCATGTGTTTTCATACAGATCGCGGTCGTTCTCTTTCAGCTTCGGAACATCGAGCGTAATATAGTTCCCCATAGGCTTTCCTATGTTTTTTTCACCTTCGGCGGAAGTAATTCTGACTCTTGTGACATGGATGTTTTCATTCCCATCTTCTTCAACTTCAACTCCTTCGCCGTAAGGATGCGGTACCGGTTTCCCGGCGCGCTTTATATCGGCCTGATTCTTCTCATGGACTTCCAACGCGAGGTCTGTTCGTACTGGTGTAAAATTTTCCATTGATTTCTCCTCCAAAATGTGCTGTATAAAATTATTATGCTTATTGCGCTGCGGATTTATATATTTTTCAGCCTTATTTGTTTTCGCTTATATTCTTTTAGTATTATTCACAATACAGGATAAAATATTATTGATATGTATTTTATGATCAGGTTGCGGGAAATCAGGGGTACTTATGATAATCACAAGAATAATCATATTATGCAAAAAATCCTTGCCAAATGAAACTGATCATGCTATTATTATTTTTGTTGACTAACTTTGGGGAGGTGAAAATGTGCCAAATATCAAGTCTTCAATAAAAAGAGTGCGTAAAGCAAGAGCAAAGACGGAGCAGAATAAAGCCCGCCGTTCAGAGCTTAAAACCGTTATTCGCAATTATAATAAAGCTCTGGTTTCCAATTCTGAAAACAAAGAGGAATTGTTAAAGCAGGCGATTAAGAAGCTTGATAAAGCCGCTTCAAAGAAGCTTATTCATAAAAACAAAGCCTCCAGAAAGAAGTCACAGCTTATGAAAGCGTATAATGCCGCAGCTGCTCAGGCTTCAGAATAATAAAAGGTACGCGCTGAAGTGCGTGCCTTTTTTATTGATCAAAACCAACAGAATAACAAAACGTACTTGCAGTAAGTACGTTTTTTATTACGCTTTCATTCCAATAAAGTTTTTACCATGACAGAAATTCCCTAACTGCATTGAGAATATCGGAATTGTTCCAGATAAAAAAGTTCCTGTCCGGGAAAAAATATATATAAGCGAAAAAAGCCGCGATTAACAAGAGAGTGATAACAATGATCGCCAGTGCAGGCTTTCTTTTCTTTTTCGCCGGTACATATCCCTGCAATATGTCGGAATATTTGTTGAATATATTGAAATTTCCCTTACGTCCGTATTTTTTTGTAAGTGCCGCGATTGTTTCCGAAAAATCCGACACAAGATCGGTAATCCCATCGAAAGATTTTCTTTCGCATTTTTCTACAAACCGTTTTGCCCGTTTATCCTGCCTGCATACCGAAGGCAGGCATTCGAAAAAAAATCTGCCAAAATACGGCATCAGTTCCCGAATATCGTACGGATACTCCCCTTTGAACTGAACAACGTAAATAAACCGCATTTGACCTTTATCAAATATTATTAATGAGGGTCTGAGCAAACAGCTTAACATCGCGATCGGAAAATGCTCAAGCTGGCTTACAATAAAAATAACCGATTTTTTTATTAATTCCAAACATTCCGCAATACTCTCGCATGTTTTTATACATTCATCAAGTGTTGTCCCGCCAGTATGCCTGAATACCAGGATCAGTGCCTGTCCGCACTCGAAATATTCAACATAATCAGGCATCGTTAACCACGGAAGCATTTTTTTAACTTTTGCGGCAACAACATCACCCTCATATACATTCAAAAAGTAATGGTGCGAAATATCATCGCGTTCTCCGGATTTAACCGCTATCCCGGCTTTATACCCGGGTTCGTCAGCAAATAAATGCAAGATGCAGTACTGGCCATAGACATAAATCTCTTCCGGCATCCTATCACTCCTCCTATGAACATATCGGCATGAATAAAGTATTGTTAAAGATGCCGAGGTGTGAATGCCGGAAAACCTTGCCCGCTGCGGCAAATGCCAGTATCCTTTTATCTCATGTTTCTGATATATATTGAGTTCATTTCAACACTGGCGTGCCGTATAACAATATCAGAGATCTGGGCGGTCTGATCCGGTGAAAGATTATCCGCTTTTACTATTATGTCTACACTTCCATTTGTGCCCAGTATTGCGACTACATCGTCAAAACCCCTTTGCCTAATCAGTGATTCAATTGTAGCTTCTATTTCAGAGCGCTTGATAAGGGCAAGGTATTCTTCATGTGCTTTTGCAACGCTATCTTCCGGAGCATCTTTAAGCGCCGTAATCTCCTGCAGTTCCTCTTTCTGCCGGCTGCGGATCGTTTCCCTGTCAAGTCTTGCCTGAACGAAAAAATTCTCAGTTTCATTCACAACGGGTATATCATCAGTGCTTATACCCGTATCTTCACCTGTTACTGTCGTGCCGCCATTAATATTGTCCACATATACCGCTTCACCGAGACGTTCGTCACCATCTTTACGGGAAGAAAAACCCCTTTTTCCGTAAGTATACTGAAGAACCCCCGCAGTAATAATAACCAGAACCAGAGCAATAACCAGTATTTGCTTTTTATTAATCATGTTTATCACCTCATAAATCTGTTTTATTTTCTTTTTAATACATTAATCCTATGTGGAGGAAGCCCGGTTAAAGCTTCAACCGCATCCTTAATATTCTGCCTTACCGTACCGCTACCCGCGCCGTCCGCGACTACGACAACACCTTTGATTTCGGGTTCATAGCTTTTTATAATTACCGGCATGCGCTCTCCTGTGCTTGTTTCGATAAAAACCATCTCATGTTCGCGCCTGTATTCATCGGTCCTGGCCGAATGATCCGTGTTGTCCTTTTCTTCCCTTATACTGTTTTCCTCAACCTGGTTATATGCATGCACCACCTCTCCGTCCGTTATTCCGGTTATCATTACTTTAACGGTACCGGCGCCTTCTATTTCCGACAGAATAGACTCAAGCCTCTGTTCAAGTTTCTCTATCCTGTCTTCAATTACGCCGGATACTATAGTAACTTCATTTTTCGTCTGCTGCGTATTTTTTTTATTTTTTCCGCTGCCTGTAAATGAACTTGCTACTATGATAATTATTATTCCAACAATCAGGATTATGACTAAATTCTCAATTCTCCGCCTGCCTTTTTTTTCTTTTACGTAATCCGTTAATTTATTAAACCAGCCAAACATTTTAACCACCTTCAATTCTCCGACATGTTAATCAATATATCCTTTTCATCGAGAAGAAAAGTCTTTTGGAGTTCCTTTGAAATTTCCGATGCGATTTTGTCATTGGCGCCGGGAAACATTTTCTTTTCCCTTTCCCCGGCTTCTGATAATATCAAATTGATATAGATTTTCCGAATTTGCCCATACTTCTCCGAATTTATATTTTCATTCAGCACTATGTCCACCTCCGCTTTTTCTATTTCCTTATGCATGTTAAGACGGTTATGTATATCCGAAAGAAGTATTTCACGGTACAACTCAAGGGTTTGTCTTGCCTGTTCACTCCGGCCTGCATCGGTAATTCTGTCCAATCGGCTGCCGGAAAAAAAGTATTCGTCAAGATTTCCAGCAAGACCCTTTCCCCCGTTTCCGATAAGCTTCGCCGCGGGGTTTATAATAATGAACATAATGACAAAACCGGTAAGAAGCCGAGTAAATTTCCGGATTCTGCTTTCCGGAATCAACAAGTCGAGGATTACCACCAGAACGGCCGCGGTCGCGATACTCAGAACCCACCTCTTTATTTCCTCCATAATTATCCTCCGTTACTGCATCATTCCGCTTATTCCACCCGCGCTTAAAAGAGTTCCGACAGATAACAGGAACATGAATAAAGCCGCTCCAACAATCCCAACAATTGTTTTAATGCAGTCGGAGATATCCGAAAGGCAGTCGTACAAACGTTCCTCGGCAAAAGGTTCGACAATTGCTGCAGCGAATTGATAAAGCAGCGCTATCGCGAGAATTTTTAATACCGGAATAATGCATACGGCAAGAGTTATAATCATTGTTGCGATTCCCGCCGCGTTTTTAATAACCAGCGCACAGCTTAAAATTGTATCCGCGGCGTCGGCCATATATTTACCTGCAACGGGGATAATTGTGCTGATTGCCGTTTTTGCCGTTTTTGACACAGCCCCGTCGATTGTACCGCCGACAGCGCCCTGGATCATCGCTGCCGAACCGTAAACAGTCAGTACCCCCGCCAGCCCCCACGCCACAATCTGTTTTATCAGATCAGCCATACCGGTAATTTTTATCCTGTCGGACAAACCGCTGACTATATATAAAATTCCCGACAGCAGGCACAAAGGCAAAAACACATCACGGAGTATTTTAACGGTACCCTGTATTGCAAAAAGCAGCACAGGCTGCAGTGCGCTGCCCGATACGATATTACCGCTTGAAATTAATAACGCAAGAAGCGCCGGTACGGCAAAACCAGTGATTTTATCAATCGTATCAAGCACTTCCCTTGCATACTGTAATACCGTTTGAAATCCGAGAGCAATCATTGTGACAATAGCCCCGTAACAGGAAAAGTAAGCCAATTCCCCCACAGCGCTTTCCGCAAACGAGCTTTGAAGGTTTTTAACCATTGCCGTCAGGAATATAATCATAATGAGCTTCAGAATAAGACCGAAGTTTTGCCTGATCTCACCTATTACCGTGTCGATGGCCGCCTTCGGGAGCGATTTGACAGTTTCCCCGACATTTCCCTTTACAAGTTCCTCCATAAGTTTTCCGGGTGAATATTGCGGAAACAGTTCTTTTGCCTCATCAGTAATGTTTTCTTCGAGATTCTTTTCAAGTTTTTTTACTTCACTGCCTTCCAATTGCCGCTTAATAATACTGTCCATCATCATTTCGTTGTCTTCGGCAGCACAGACAACCGGAAACGCGAACACGGCGAAGACAATAAGAACAATGATAAGCTTTTTGCGTAAAACCGCCGAAAGAATATTAAAACTATATGCAAAATGAGCACCTGAACACATTATCGTTGTCCCCCGGAAATCAACTAAATTTACAGCTGCCGCGGTACCCCGGAAATATCCGGGCTTGCTACAGCATGTTAACAATTACGCTCATTACCGACGTTATTATGGGTATTGCCGTTATCATTATCATTACCTTCCCCGCAAGCTCAACCTTTGCCGCAATTGACTCCTGGGAAGCGTCCCGGCAGCTCTCGGCGGCAAACTCGGTAATATATGCCATTCCGATTATTTTAAACAGCGAAGTAATATATGTACCACTAATACCCGCCCGATCAAAATAAAGTGATATCAAATCAAGAATCGTCTTTATTCTGCCCGCGAGCGTAACCATTACGACAGCACCGAAAACCAGAGAAATCTGAAGTCCGATTTCCGGTTTTTGAGCTTTTATTAGAACGATAAGGACAGCAGAGATAATTCCCATTACGCCAATACGAACCAAATCCATATTTTTGCTCCATCCTGACAAGTTAAGCTTCCTGGCCTTATTTACAAGCCTCATTCAGAAGTTAAAAAGTTTTTTCACGGTATCAAAAAGATTCGCAATTTCCCTGACAATCATCAAAAGAACCACTACCAGCCCGGCCAGCGTAGTCATCATTGCCTGCTCATCCCTTCCCGACTTTGAAAGAAGGGAGTCAAGCACGGCAACTAAAATCCCAATCGCCGCTATCCTGAAAATTAAGTCAATGTTCATACCAATCCCCTCAAATCAATACAAGAACCACGGCAAGTCCTCCGAGAACACCGAGGTTTTTGTAAAGCTTGTCCTTTTTTGTCCTGTCTTCTTCCGCAGCTTTTTCTCTTACGGCAAACTTTTCCCTCATTAATGAAAGAAACGAGCTTTGATTCTCCCTGTCGGTTTTTCCCAAAACTTCGCCGATGCAATAAAGCAAATCCCATTCCTCCCTGTGTATAGGCCACTGAGAACGGAACTCTTCCAGGCATTTATGCCAGGCCGCTTCAATACTTATTTCCATTTTCGTGTGGAGCTCGCATACCCTTCGTGCGAACCCGGAAATTCTGTCTTTTTTTCCACGTGACAGGGACATAAACGCTTGTCCGAGAGGGCGGTTCATATAATGGATTTCATTTTCGAGTTCCATCAGAAATCCCTGAATCTCCCGTATGCATTCCACCCGTTCGGTAAGCCGCCGGGAGAACGCATAGCCCACCATTGTTGAACTTGCTACTATAAGAATGCTTCCTGCCGCTTTGATACTCAACATCAAGTACATTTCCATCACCGTCCAATACTTTTACGCAATACTGCAGTTTTGTATTGACTGATATGATTACGAACCTCTCAAACGCCTTATCTTCGAACAACTCGTAAAAGCCCTTCCGCATCTTAACCGCCCTGAGGTCATAACCGTGCGCTGTGCCGATAATGCGTATACCGGCGTTCATCACCTGCATTACCGCCGAAACATCTTCAGGATTGCCCATTTCATCCAGCGCAATAACACATGGGCTCATGCTTCGAAGCAGGATTTCCATGCCGTTCTTTTTTTGAATGCCGTTTATGACGTCGGTACGGCTTCCAAGGTCATTTTGCGGATAACCTTTGCAGCAAGCTGCAATTTCACCGCGTTCATCAACGACACCTATTTTTACTCCTGAAAAAGAACCAAAACCCTCGCTCAGGCAGCGCACTATATCCCTAAGAAGAGTCGTTTTCCCCAGCCCCGGAGGTGATATTATCAGGGTATTATATATATCCCTGTTTCCGTTTATCAGATAATTTACCGTTCTTTCTCCACAGCCGACAACTTCACGCGCAAAACGGATATTTATCGAAGAAATGTCACGCATGTTAAAAACCGATCCGTTTTTAATTACCGGCGTACCCACAATGCCGATACGGTGACCGCCTTTAATTGTGACAAAACCTTTGCTGATATCTTCCTGGTACGCATACCAGGAGTTTTCACAGAACTTATACACGGTGTCCGCCAGTTCCTCCGCCGAAACCAATATATTGGAAGGTCTGCCAAGAATCCGACCGTTTTCATGCAGGAAGCCATCCGTGCCGCGATAATGCAGCATTGCCGGTTTTCCTGATCGCAGCCTTATTTCTTCAAGATCGATAAGAATGTTTATGTCTGTTTGCATAAGGCTTTGTTTTACCCTGTATGGAAGGAACTGAAGCACTTCGCTTACAAATCGGTTTTTCAGCAGTATTTTATCTTGCATTGGGTACCTCCTGTGTTTTTTCAGCAGTGGAATGTGTTAAGTTAAGGTTGTCCGGGTTCGTTTAATTTCTATGCATTTATGCCGGGAAATATGACAGGTGCTAAAATTTTGGACCGCAAATAAAAAGGCTTGCGGGATAAGCGTAAAAACAAAGCATTTTAAGCTTATCCTGCAAGCCTTTATAAAAAGCCCGGCACTTAATTTATGCCGGGCCCTGAATATTTACAATATTTTACACTAAACTCTTTCCATATACTCTCCGGTTCTCGTGTCAATCCTGACTATATCACCCTGGTTAACAAACAGCGGAACTTTTATTTGAGCTCCTGTCTCAACAACAGCCGGCTTTGTTGCACCAGTCGCGGTATCACCCTTGAAACCGGGTTCGGTTTCCGTTACTTCCAGTTCAACAAATGTCGGCGGCTCAATTCCAATAACCTGATCTTTGAAAAACAGTATCTTGCAGATCATATTTTCTTTTACGAACTTCAGCGCGTCTCCAATCGTGCCCGCGTTCAGCGGTATCTGCTCGTATGTCTGCTCATCCATGAAATAATATAAATCGCCGTCATTATATAGGTACTGCATATCCCGCTTTGCCACCTGGGCTCGGGGAAATTTGTCCGTAGGGCTGAACGATTTTTCAATTGTGGCTCCGGTTATTACATTTTTTATTTTTGTCCTTACAAATGCGGCGCCTTTTCCAGGTTTGACGTGCTGAAACTCAATAACCTGGTAAACCTGCCCATCCATCTCAAAGGTCGCGCCATTTTTAAAATCACCGGCACTGATCATATTATAACCTTCCTCTCAACTTTTGGATTCGAATACTCTAATATATTAAATGAAAATACATTTATTTTCAAGGATAATATTGGTCTGTTTCGATTACTTTGAATTCTTATAAAGATATACATTTATTGCTTTAATTCCTTTTAATGATAAAACGATTGCCAATACATAAAAAACAACTTCCAGTACAGCTTTAATGAAACCATAAACAATATTCAAAGAAGCTAAAGTTCCCACAATACTACTCATAATACCATTACCTTTCTTTCTAAAGCTTAATTTAGCTTTGTAGGGGGGACAATGGGACAGGTACATTGTCCCGATACAAGTTTTATTTTCAAAGACAATATTGGCCTCACCCGCCGGTTCCGGCTAAAATATACAACGCCACCAAATAGCTTTTAACGCCGAAACCGCTTATCTGGCCGATACACACCGGCGCAATAACCGACTTCGTCCTGAACTCCTCCCTGGCATGAATGTTGGACATATGCACCTCAATTGCCTTTATACCCGTTCCCTTGATTGCATCCCTGATAGCATAACTGTAATGAGTGAAAGCTCCGGGGTTAATTATTACCGCGTCTGTTCCTTCTTTCATTGCATTATGAATTGCGTCTACGATTTCCCCTTCATGGTTCGACTGAAAAAATCCGACATTCATTCCAAGCCTGCTTGCTTCTTCATTGATTGCTTTCTCTAGATCTTCAAGGGTTTCTTTTCCGTATACTTCAGGTTCTCTCTTCCCCAGCAGGTTCATATTAGCCCCGTTCAGCACCAGAACTTTCATGCCAATACCTCCTCTGATAAAAAGTTTCGCCGGTTATATCAATCGCTGGCTTTTTCTGCATTCTGTTTCAGATACATGTCAATTGCGGTTGCAGCTTTTTTGCCCGCTCCCATTGCCAGGATAACGGTAGCGGCGCCGGTTACGACATCTCCGCCCGCAAATACCCACGGTATGCTTGTCGCGCCTGTTTCTTCATCGGCAATAATCCCGCCCCATTTATGGGTTTCAAGCCCCGGCGTCGTCGACTTAATCAGCGGGTTAGGGCTTTGTCCGATCGCGATTATCACGGTACCGACATCAATCACATGCTCCGACCCCTTTTTCGCAATGGGCCTTCTTCTGCCCGATTCATCAGGCTCGCCAAGTTCCATCTCGACGCATTCCATTCCTTTCACCCAGCCGTCATCGGTTCCAAGAATCCGTACCGGGTTTGTAAGAAGCTTGAAAATGATCCCCTCTTCTTTGGCATGGTGAACTTCCTCAACCCTCGCGGGCATTTCCTTTTCCGATCTCCTGTAAACAATATAGACCTTTTCGGCTCCGAGCCGTTTCGCGCTCCTCGCGGCATCCATCGCAACATTTCCGCCACCGACTACCGCAACAGCATTCGCAACTTTAACAGGCGTATCCACTTCGGGGTACATATAGGCTTTCATAAGATTTATTCGCGTAAGAAACTCGTTCGCCGAATAAACACCGTTCAGGTTTTCTCCCGGAATACCCATAAAACTGGGAAGCCCGGCTCCGCTGCCAATGAATACCGCTTCATAGCCCTCGTCGCGCAGTTCCTCGACAGTGATTGACTTTCCTATAACCATGTTTGTCATTATTTTCACGCCGAGATTTCTCACATTATCAATTTCGGCCTGCACCAGTTTCTTCGGAAGCCTGAATTCCGGGATTCCATATGTTAAAACACCGCCCGGAACATGGAAGGCTTCAAATATGGTCACATCGTAACCCATCTTTGCAAGATCAGCGGCACATGTAAGCCCAGCCGGCCCTGAACCGACAACGGCCACTTTTCTGCCATTTTTCTTTATTTCGGAAGCCTTCGGTTTTCTGTTAGACATATACCAGTCCGCAGCAAACCTTTCAAGGCGGCCTATCGCGACAGGCTCTCCTTTTTTGCCCCTTACGCAGTACATCTCGCATTGCGTTTCCTGCGGGCATACCCTGCCGCAGATCGCCGGTAGGTTATTTGTTTCGGTAATTTTAAGATAAGCTTCTTCAAATTTTCCTTCGGCAATAAGGCTGATAAATTCGGGAATCTGTATATTAACCGGGCAGCCCTGCATACACGGCTTCGTTTTGCATGCGAGGCACCTTTTCGCTTCTTCTATCGCCATTTCTTCAGTATAACCCATTGCTACTTCTTTAAAATTTTTAATCCTTTCATTCGGATCCTGTTCAGGCATTTTAACTTTTGTCAGTGACATGTTAGCCATTATTCAACCCCTCCAGTTTACATTCGTGTTCTTCGAGGCTTTGTTTTTCTTCTGCTTTATACATTGCCTGTCTTCTTATGGCCTCATCGAAATCTACCTCGTGCCCATCGAAATCCGGGCCGTCAACACAGGCAAACATTGTCTTGCCGCCAACGGTTACACGGCAGCCGCCGCACATGCCCGTGCCGTCAATCATAATCGGATTCATGCTTACGATCGTTTTTATTCCATGTTCTTTTGTCAGGTTCGACACAACTTTCATCATAACAAGCGGACCGATGGCCACCACAAGATCGTACCTGTTTCCTTCTTCAATCAGCTTTTTCAGAACATCGGACACAAAGCCGCGAATTCTATACGATCCGTCGTCCGTAGCAACAAACAGCCTGTCGCTTACTTTGCGCATTTCTTCTTCAAGTATTACAAGATCTTTATTCCTGAAACCAATAATGGTATCTACCGAAACGCCGAGAGAGTGAAGCTTCTTCGCCTGTGGGTACGCGATAGCGGTCCCGAGGCCGCCCCCGATAACAGCGGCTTTTTTTACTTCACCAAAATGCGACGCCTTGCCGAGGGGGCCGACAAAATCGAGGATATACTCCCCTTCTTCAAGGGTTCCGAGAAGCTTCGTCGTCTTTCCTACCTCCTGAAAAATAATCGTAACGGTGCCTTCCTCACGATCGTAATCCGCAATCGTCAGCGGTATCCGTTCCCCGTTTTCATTTACCCTCAGTATGACAAACTGTCCGGGTTCGGCTTTTCTTGCAACAAACGGAGCGTCAACGACCATGAGCTTTACATCAGGATTAAGTACCTTCTTTTTTACTATTCGATACATTAATACTCCTGCCTCCTATCAGATGAAAATTTACCGCATAAGACATTCAAACCTGCCGCAGTTCCCCTTTTTGAACTTGTTTGAAGTGAACGGAAGCATTTGAATGTTGATATACATAAATAACCTGATTTGAATTATACTCCAAAACCATACCTCATTGCAATGAGGACGGGGGGACAGGTTCCTTGTCCCCTTGTCTCTGTCCCCCGGGAACTGGGACAATGTACCTGTCCCCTTGTCCCTGCTCGTTTCACTGGGACAAGGGACCTGTCCCCCTGTCCCTGATATCGCCGCGTTCTTTTAGATCGGAAATGATCCTGTTATACATTTCTTCGTCAATCCTGTACTTAAGCCTGTATATCAAATACCCGGCAAGTATGCACAGCAAAGGGATGCCAAGCATCGACAACTTTAAAATCAAAAGTCCCTGCGCCGTTACATCCTCTTTTGATACGGCAGTGCTTATGCCCGATATTATCACGGTCGCACCGACTATACCGCTCGCTACGGCTCCGCCCATCTTATTTATGAAAGGCTGCAGCGAGAGCGTGATACTGTCATTGCGCCTGCCGAGCTTCCATTGGCCGTATTCAATCGTATCGGCGAGGAACATCAGCATCAGCAGTTGTATAAAAGCTTCGCCGAGGAATATCAGGACACCGGCTACGCCGATATATTTCATATCCGCCGGGGATAGGAAAAACAGCACGTAGCCGACGACAACAAAAACGGTGGCACCGGCATAAAGCTTCTTTCTGTCAAAGTGCCTGCTGAATACCGGGAATACCGCGAGCGCTATAATCTGCGACACGCCGAGAACAAGCGCAAATATCGAATACATGTTCTCATCGCCATACGCGTATTTGAAATAGTACAGCCCGAAGCTTGTCGTAGTGGTATATCCAATCATGAACAGCGCCATCGCTATCGTTGTATATAAAAGCTGATCATTGTGAAAGATAACCTTGAACATCCCCTTAAGGGTTGTTGCGGATTCCTGCTTAAAAACACCTTTTAGTTCCCTGACCCCGAAAAGAGTTATTGATTGGCCGAGCAGCATCAATAATGCTATGATGACTGAAAAAACAAAATACGCTTTTGTCATGCTCCCAAAAATATTCCCCAAAGCCTCCGTTACCGGAACAATGCCCACAACCACCGCAAAAAGACCTACATCCGCGCAGATTCGCGCAAAAGCCCCTATTTTTTCGCGTTCTTTCTGATCGATGCTCAGTGACGGAAGCATTGACCAGTAACCGATATCATTTGCGGTAAAACTTACATCCCAACAGAGATAGACTATTGTAAACATGACAACGTATGCGGTTCCCCTAAGGCCGAAATCGGTATACAAAAGAACTGTGAATATACCGGTCAGTACTGCTCCGACAGCAATCCAGGGTTTGAATTTTCCGAATCTGCTGTTAGTATTGTCAATAAAAATACCCATTATCGGATCATTTACGGCATCAAAAACCCTGGCCGCGAACAGGATACCGGTAAGCCACCATAGCGTCGAATCAGGCAGATCCAATATGTCTGTCAGATAAAACATCAGGTACATGCTCACGAGTGCGTACAGCATATCCCTTCCTATCGTTCCGAGCCCGAATGTGATGCGGTTGCGGTTTATTCCCGATTTCATACGGAGACCTCCTTGAAAATATAAAATTAACGTTACGAAGCACGGCTTTTTTCAATAATATATAAATTGGAGCCGAAATCCCCCAGAAGGCGCGTTTTATTATTGTAATGGCTCCCCATAAACTGGTTGTTCAGCTTTATTCCGGCCATTAGCATGTCCCCGAAGGCCTCGTATTCCTCTACGCAGTCGGTCAGCGCGTAATACCTGTTGGACGTTCGAAGCAGAAATCCGTCCGGATTCAATGAAAACGGCATAATATGTTTTACGAGCCCGCCGAATGTTTTTAGGAAAAGGCTTTGCGGATAAGTCTTTACCGTGTATTTCGAATTCGGGTCAAGGCCTTCCAGCGGCAGAAAGTCGTAACTTTCGCTCGGAGACGCAAAGGTTTGGAAAAAGCCGGCTATTACCTCTTTTCCGTCCTCGGCCAGGCATTCAAAATGGACCTTGTTGTTTTTTTGCGGCGTAAGCCTGTAAAAACGTCCGTATTGAAAAGTTCTGCGGTGTTTTTTATAAAATTCGATCTGCCTTTTGATTTCTTTCCTCTCAACGGCGGACAGGTATTTCAAATCCATCTCATAACCAAGACAGCCGAAACACGCCGCATTAAATCTTGTAGATAAAGGGGAGTTTCTGAGGGTTTGCTGGTGGGGCGCATCGGATACATGCGCTCCTATCGTTGACAGCGGGTATAAATATGACAGCCCTTTTTGTATTTTAAGCCGTTCCATCGGATCGGTATTATCGGATGCCCAGATTTGCTGTGAATAGCAAAGCATGCCGAGATCAAAACGGTTTCCGCCGCTTGAACAGCTTTCAACAAGTATATGAGTCCGCTTATGAAAAATCCTGCCCAAAATGTCGTACAAACCCATTACATACCGGTGGAAAAACTCGCCCTGGTTACCGACGCAGACCGAAAACGCGTCGCTTATATGTCGGTTCATGTCCCATTTAACATACGAGGCTTTTGTTTGATCAAGAATTCTTCCGACGTTTTCAACTATATAATCCCTGACATCGGGATTGCATAAATCAAGCACGAGCTGATTCCGCCCGAGTGCCGGCTTTTTGCCCGGCGTCGTAACTGCATATTCGGGATGCAAACGGTATAAGTCGCTGTCGATGTTAACCATTTCAGGCTCAAACCATAAGCCGAATTCCAGGCCGATCTTTCGTATTTTTTCAGCAAAACGGGCAAGTCCCTTAGGGAATTTTTTCGGGTTCACTGTATAATCGCCAAGCCCGGCGTTATCATCATCCCTTTTCCCAAACCATCCGTCGTCAAGAACAAACAGTTCTACACCGAGCTTTTTCGCGCTTCGCGCCAAACGAAGGAGTTTTCTTTCATTGTATTTAAAAAAAAACGATTCCCATGTATTAATGACAACAGGGCGCTCTTTACCCTTCCAATCCCCGCGTATGATATGATTGTTTATAAAATCGTGGAAATTATGGCTCACGCCGTTAAAACCGATTGCGCTGAAGGTCATTACGGCTTCGGGGGTTTCGAATGATTCACCCTTTTCCAAAACCCATTCAAAGCAGTGCGGATTAATGCCGAGATTAACGCGCACAAGCCTGTGGTTCGACAATTCGACGGCGCCGTAGTGGTTTGCGCTGTATATAAGATTAAAGCCGTAAACATAGCCGTGCTGCTCCGCCGCCCCGCGCTCGGCAAGCAGAAACCCGGGGTTGTGCCTGTTACTGCTTGTCCCCGTTGTTGATGAGTTTACAAACATGCCGTACTCCAAAGGCCGTTCGTGACGGTTTGCTTCTTTTATCCATCCGCCGTCAAACGTAACGAAATCGAAATTGCGATCGGGCAAATCGAGCATAAGGCTCATCAGGCGCCTTATGGTCAGCGGCTTGTCATTGCGGTTTTCCAAAACCGCGCGCCGCGTAATAACATTTGTTTTTTCGTAGACAGTGTAATACATAATAAGATAAACATCGTTCGATTCATCTTTGAGCGTTATTTCAACCGACGCGCATTCGGTTTCGGAGCCGTATGCGGACGGCAGCGTTTTGATTGGTACATGCCCGTCAATTATCCTGTGGGATATGTATTTAAAATCGCAGTTAAAAGATCCGTCCGGCATTTTTATTTCGGCGGGGGAATGACGGAAATCACCTTTCCCGATGCCCGACCATTCAAGGCATAGATTATCAAGGCAGTATGTAGGATCCGAT
This sequence comes from Clostridiales bacterium DTU069, assembly GCA_001512485.1. Taxonomy (GTDB): domain Bacteria; phylum Bacillota; class Clostridia; order DSM-8532; family DSM-8532; genus DTU069. The sequence continues at coordinate 88,062 of LFRV01000074.1, forward strand.
TCATCATAGCAGACGCTTGTCCCTATTGCCGCAGTCCGCTTGAGCGCGAGAGCGTCGGGAGGCTGTTCTTTCAGCCTTGGGCCATAAAAAATATGCTCAAGGTGGCCAAAAACCGTTACTCTAAACCAGTAACTCGTATTTTCGGTTGTTAGCCGGAACAGGCCGTCCTTAAATTCAATCACAGGCTCCCCTCCTTAATAGTGCGGAAACTTTAAATGAAGAGTTTATATCATTCACGTCTTAATGATAACGGCTTCGTAAGGCTTAAGAACACCGCCTGAAAACCCCGTTTTATAGTTTGATATGATAACTTCACCATCATAGTCAAACTTCTGCGGCCGGGACGAAAAGTTCAGGGCTATAATAAGGCTTTGCTCTCCGTATCTTCGTTTATACGCAAAAAGATGCTTTTTTATTTTCAGTGCTTCAAAGTCCCCGTACTTTAATACATCACTTCCGGCTCGCAGCTTAATCATCGTTTTGTAAAAATTGCGGATCGAGTCCGGGTTATCAATCTGCGACTCCATATTAATACACGTGTAATTCGGGTTTACGGGAAGCCACGGTTTACCCGTAGTAAAACCCGCATTTGGCCCGTCATTCCACTGCATTGGCGTGCGCGCGTTATCCCTCGTGGTCTTTTTAATCATTTTCCAGCTTATCTTTTCGGGTATATGAAGCCGTTTCGCCATACGGTAAACATTATGCGATTCGACATCCTTTATCTGATCGAGCGACGTAAAGTCAAAGTTTGTCATGCCGATTTCCTGCCCCTGGTAAATAAACGGCGTTCCTTTCAGTGTCAGCAGCAGAACGCCCAGCATCTTCGCGGATTCGCTCCAATACGTACCGTCATCGCCGAAGCGCGAAACGCTCCTGGGCTGGTCGTGGTTTTCAAGGTAATTCGCATTCCATTCGAGAGCGTTCTGCCAGCGGGAAACAGTCCTGCCGAACCTCTCCGCGTTAAACTTCCTCTTAAACCATTTAACATAGAACTGGTCTGCTTCCATATGCTCAAAAGAAAAGAGCATATCCAGTTCCCTGCGTTCGGAATCACAAAAATCTTTTGCCGTTTCAGGTGTTATGAAAACCGTTTCGCCGACGGTAAAGCAGTCATAATGATCCAAAACGTCATGCCTTAAGCTGCGAAGAATCTCGTGGGTTCCCTGCTGGGATATGTAATGCTCCATGCCCGTAAGAGCAAGCCTTTTTCTGCCGTCTTCAAGAGATGTTTTGTACAAAACGTTTATAACATCGCAGCGAAAACCCGATATGCCTTTGTCGAGCCAGAACCGCATGATATTTTTGACTTCCTCGAGAACTTTCGGGTTATAGTAATTTAAGTCGGGCTGTTTTTTTGAAAACAAATGCAGGTAATACTCGCCGCTTTTATCGTCATATTCCCAGCAATCCTCGGCAAAAAAGCTTGTCCAGTTGTTGGGCGGCTTTCCGTCCCTGCCCGGCCTCCATATGTAATAATCGCGGTATGGGCTGTTTTTATCCCTGCTTTGCTGAAACCACGCGTGTTCATCGGACGTGTGGTTAATGACGAGATCCATTATAATTTTGATATCACGCTTATCCGCTTCTTTGATTAGCAGCTCCATATCGGCCATCGTTCCGTATTCAGGGTTAATATCGTAATAATCGCTTATATCATACCCATAGTCGGCGTTAGGAGACGGATATACCGGGCTTAGCCATATAATGCCTATGCCTAAATCGGAAAGCACGTCAAGATGCCGGATAATACCCTGGATATCGCCGATTCCGTCGCCGTTCGTATCCTGAAAACTCCGGGGATAAATCTGATAGACCACACGTTCCTTCCACCATTTTTCCATACAACCACATCCAAAAAACTGTTTTATCCAAACAATATTTAAATATAGGCTTAACCTGCCCGGCAAAAGCCAAATATATCATTTTGCTAAATATATATCCGCGTTTTCATTTATCCAGTTAGTAATATTCTCATCGGCTTCCTTCGGATAACTTAACCGAAGTTTATTCGCTGTTTCGACCGAGAGCCTGCGGAATAAATTCATCGCAGCCAACAGCGCCCGAAAGCTATCGGCTTTTTCATAAAGGCTATAAGTGTTTTTTAATTCTTCCAATGTATTTTGATCAACCCATTCATGAAGAAACCGCCCCGCATGCCAAACGTCATGGTCATTGCCGTGCATGGCTTTTGCATGCCATTCCATCATCTGAAGCAATAATGCTCTCAGATCGTTTTCTTTTGTTTTAGCAGTCCATAGCTCACCGCGAAAGATTTGTTTGGCTATATAAACTGAAGCAAACAAAAACATATTAATAGTTTGAATAAAAGCTGTTTCGCTGATTGCCGAAGATTTCGGTTTAAATACTGATGGAACTATATAACCGCTGACATTATCCTTGTCGACTAATACCCTGACTCCCCTGTAAAAACTATCCGGAGTTATGCGATCTTTAGCCATCAGTCGTAAATCATTACTAGAATGAAATACGATATCAACCTGGTAGCCGCCCTCGAATACAGTTAGACGTTCGGGTTCGCCGCTCGAAGTATGATAGACAAATGTCGCCCAGATACTACCTAATGTTTCCAGCCAGTCAGTATTATATATATAAAACTCATGGTTATTTGCATACAAAATAATATCCAAATCAGACCATTTGTCTGCCGAATGATCAGTTCGCGCTCTTGAACCCACAATAAATGCGGCCCTTATGTCATCTGTTTTTCCCGCCCATGACAAAAAAGCATCTTCAAACCTGTTAAAAAACTCATCTGTTTTCATAAACTGAAAACCACCTTTTAGCATAATACTTTTATTGTGCTTCAGGCAATGGTGCGGACTATTGCGGTCAACCAGCCGACTGCGCAGTTTTAATTTACTAAGGTATACCATGCACGGAATTTCGCGCCATTAACATTTATCGTTTCGGCTTTGCGGTAAAAAAGAACCTCGGGAACCTGAAAATAATGTCGCCGTTCTTTTGTTTCGGGTATCTTCGCACTATATTTTCCATAAAATCGGCTTCAAATTCGGTTTTCTTATCGTCGGGCAAAACATCAAGGTAAGGCCGCAGCCCGGTGCCGCGGTACCATTCCAGAATATCATTATGGGATTTCATAACATGGTAATAGACAGTTTCCCAAATATGAAACTCTTCCGATATCTCGGATAAAATATCAAAGTATTCACTTTGACTCAGCGTGTAATAAACCGAAGGGTTTATGAAATATTTCTTCCATTTTCCAGAAGCTGTGAGCTCGCTGACGATTTTATGGATAGGCTCGTTAAAATTCATCGGGATTTGAACCGCAAGAATGCCGTTTCTTTTTAATAAGTTCAGCATATTCGTTATAAGATTTGCATGGTCCGGTATCCATTGGATACACGCATTTGAGAAGACAATATCGAAGTCGCTGTCTAACTGGGACAGTTCAGTTCCGGCATCACATATATTGAAATCCAGGTTTGGGTAACTCTTTTTTGCCGCTGATATCATTTCTTCAGATTTATCCACGCCGACGATATAAGCATCCGGAAATCTGCCTGCCAAAACCTGCGTACTGTTTCCCGGCCCGCAGCCTATATCTATTATTTTTTCAGGGTTGTCCACGTTAATGCGATTAACCAGATCGATGGCAGGCTGCGTGCGTTCGGCTTTAAATTTCAAATACTGACTGGAATCCCAATCCATAATATGAAACCTCCTAATTGAATTGTAATCCGTACCGCTTTATCATGTCAAACAAAACCGGGACCTTCCCGCACCCATTTCCCGGTTTCTTTAAAATACATAATATCATATTTTAACAATACAAACAGTAATTACATGCTAAAAGTAAACAAATTTGTGTCCGATATATATTGTAACGATAATAAAGCCACTTCTTTGTCCACATCATTGTATTATTTTGCCATTATTAATTTTGCGGAGTAAAAATTGATAATTTTTACAAGCTAAAAAAAATACCAATGACCAAGGGGGGTTTTATGGCAAAAATCAAGTCGATTTTGTCGCGTCTTTTTACATCCGGAAGTAACGGCTCCGATAAAAAATCCATCAGTCAGATTATAAAAAATAACACAAGAACAATGATTCTGATATTCGGCATTGTTTCAATTGTCGTATCTGTTTTTGTGGCATTCTTTACATTGAACTCTGTACTGACGGATTCCGTCAAGGAAACGGCTGACCGTACCGCAACAATAGTCGAACTTGAGCTTAGCAGGTACAATTATATCTTACGGACAATGTCCATTGATAAGGTATTGATGTCTGAAACGGCAACCGTTGCGGAAAAATTGAGCCGCCTTAACGATTACGTGCGTCTGCATGGATTTGCTTCGGCAGTATGGATTAATGATCAAAAAATGGCGCATATAACAAACGATGTCACCGCGGATTTTTCAAACCGCGACTATCTTAATGACGCCATTGCAACAGGCCAGCCGACGGTTTCCAATGTATTTGTAGCGGTAGGAAGTGACTTCGCAATGAGCATAGTGCTGTGCTGTCCGGTATTTAATGAGAATCAGGAATATATAGGCGCAATCGGCACCGTTATTGACGCACAGCGTGTTACCGATCTCGTGAAGGAGTGTATTATCGGCGAACAAGGCCAGACTTTCATTGTAGACAGTAATGGAGTTATTGTCGCCCATCAGGATTATGACAATACTGTGGTAAACCAGCTCTCCGTAACGGAGTATTATAAAGGTGCGGGCAGAATTGAAGATGCCGCGGTAAACAAAAAAAGCGGCATTATGAATATGTTTCTTGGCAAGAAATATTCTGTTGTAGCGTACCGCCAGATAGAAGGTTCCCGGGGATGGACGATTTTTGTAAGCGCATCCGTAACCGAATATATCACTCCTATTATTATCTGTCTGTTTATATTTATTGTAATTCTCGTCGTTTTAATGGTTATCTCCAGCGAAATTTCGAAGAAAAACGCCGAAAAACTTGCAATGCCGCTTAAACAGATTATTGAAAGACTTGAAAGACTTTCAGAAGGCGATCTTACGTCGGTTGCGGATCTTTCGACAACAACAACCGAAATGATTGAAATGAACAGGGCAATGAAAACCGCGGTTAATAACCTGAATAATATTATTGTGAATATCAAGGAAAAACTTCTTCAGTTATCTAATGGAGACTTCAGATACGATATGGACAAAGAGCGGGATATTTATGTCGGTGATTTTGAAGCGTTGGTAGATTCCTTTATTAATGTAAAATCGATGTTATCTGTGGTTATAAATTCTATAAACGATACAAGCACACATGTCGCTTTGAGTGCGGACAACATGGCCGAGGGTTCGTCCAGTCTTGCTGAAAGTGTCGCAAACCAGAGCATTTCCGTAAATTCCGCCAATGACATTATTGAGCAAATAATTGAAGCCAGTAAAAAACAGGCTGAAAAATCGCAGGAACTTATTGTAAACATGAAAGAATCGACTGAAAAAATAGATACCGAATGTAAAGAAAGACTCGCCAATCTTAAACTGGCCATGAATGAAATTGTGAAGTCTTCGGCGGCAATTGAGTCGATTGTTGAAAATATAAGCGGTATTGCGAAACAGACATCACTGTTATCTTTGAATGCTTCAATTGAAGCGGCAAGAGCGGGGGAACTGGGAAAAGGATTCGGTGTTGTAGCTGACGAAGTCGGTAAGCTGGCGAGTGAGAGCAGCGTTTCAGTAAGCAATACGCATCGGCTCCTGTCGGAAGTAACGCAAGCGATTGAAAACAACAATTTGATAGTCAGCGATATAGAAAAATATTTCATGGAAGTATTAGAATACATTAATCAGCTTGTTGGCTTTACGGAACAGGTAGTTGAGGACTTTATGAACAATTCACGGGAATCGCTTAAAATACAGCAGGAAATTAACGCTCTTACCACGACGATAACCGACACATCAGCAACTGCCGAAGAATATGCAAGCATATCGGCTGAACTTGCCGAGCAGGCGGCAAAGCTGAAAGAAAACCTGAAAGTGTTCCAGGTATAAAACATACAGGTATATTATTGCGATGCAAAGCAGAGGTTTTCGTCAGAAAACCCCTGCTTTTTCTTAAGCGTTTTTTATAACAAAAATTCAGTCACCCCATACCTTGTTAAATAACCTGTATAAAACTGTCGCAGCTTCCGCCCTTGTCATTTTCTCCTTAGGAAGCAGCTTTCCTCCCGCACCGATAATAATTTTTTCCTCGACCAGAACAGCAGCGCTCTCCAAAGCTTCAGCAGACACAAGACTTGCATCCGAAAACTCATTCAGCATATCATAATTTTGATACTCAGCCTGCCCCGCATCCGGCTTTGCGTATTTCAATGCCGAAGCAGTGAACATCATCATTTCTTCTCTTGTTATAGGAGCCCTTGGTCTGAAGAGATTTCCGTCCGCTTTAACAATACCTGTCTTTTTTGCTATCCCCACCGTATGATAAAAATAATCGTCAGGCGTAACATCGTCAAAATTAGTCTCCACTGTGGTCGTTATACCCAGCATTCTCACGAGCAGTGTAACGTAATCGGCACGAGTTATGTCATACTGGTACCCGAACAAATTGTTGGGAAGTCCTTTGATAATACCGCGGGAGGCCATCACGTCCACATATTTTCGCGACCAGTGATCTATAACATCGTCAAAGGTTTTCTTAACAAAAGTTACGGCGAACGTACCAAAATAGTTTGTCGCAAAGCTTACGACTTTTTGCTGATTATTATATACTCCCGTTTCAACAGGTTTTGCATTTCCTTCTGCATCAATATGCCATACAACAATATGTTCAAAGTCCGCTGCTTCTTCCACAGTTGGATCGTATGGTATCGCCGCGCGGACAAAAGCATTTGGATTACTCAATGTAATCGCATTTCCGTTTACGTCAATTTGTATTGTGATAACAGGCCTGCTGCCTATCTGTTCTTTCAGCGCCTCATTAAAATTACCGGTATCCGCGATACCTATTTTTATTGAAGCATATTCCGCATTATGCGCCATTTCACCCGTAAGTATGTTCCCGGGGATCCGGACAGTCCCTAAAGGGGTCATTATTATATAAAAGGTTTCCGGAATCGGGTTTGACAGTGCCTGTACGGGAAATCTCTGAACATATTCTTTGGCATCCCCGGTTTGCAATATTTCTATTTCAATTGTCTTTATCCCTGATGAATCGGCCTGTACTTCCGATAACAAACCTTCGATTTGTGTCATTGACAATATCGCGGTCGCTGTCCCGGTTTCCTCGTCCATTACCGGTTCCAGTACCAGATTGGCTCTGCGAACCGCCACAGAAATCGATTTGCCCGACATATATGTTTGTGATGACAATTTTGAATCCACCGTTCTGAACGACTCAAGTTTGATTGAAGCCATGCCCGATGCTTTCCCCCGGAAAGTAATCGTACTGAGTTTCATGTTTCCGTTCTCGCCATCCACATCTCCCACTTTTGTAAAAGCAATGTATGCCTTATCTCCTTCTATCTTCGGAGAAACGGAAAAACCGTTTATTAACGATACTGTCTTTATTAATTCAAGTTTTTCGCTGTCAAACGACAAAACCGCCTCGTAAGCATAAAGGTCATTCAGATTAATCCCATCCAGGGAAATATTTATAATAGAGCTTCCTGCACCGGCACTGTCCGCCGCGGATATTGAAAAAACTGTCTCCGCGGCAAAACTCACGTTCGGGCTGGTCACTGTCATGGAAGTCAGAACGGCCATAAGCACGTATACAACAAAACGTTTCATGAAGAATCCTCCTTTTTTTGTCATTCCCGCTACGGTTGTTCCAGTATCTTTTTTGCTATAAATATGATATCGAGAATATCCACTATGCCATCCGGTTTTCCGTTTTTCCCTGTAACATCACAGTGTCTTGCCTGTTCCCATTCTGGATCTCCTGCCTGGGTCATGTAATTATATGCAGCTATCGCCAAATCTCCTGCATTAATAACACCATCGTAATTTACATCTCCCAATATACCGGGAATTCCGGTTATGGTTATTCCCTGGGATGTGTTTCCGTCAGAATCCATAGTTTTCAAAACAAACTGATATACCTCTCCATTAATAAGGTCCGGAATAGTTATACTCTGCTGGCCTTTTGCGACGATATACGAGTCTGTTTCGTTTACTATCACCAAAATCCGGTCATATTCGTTACCGGGAGGGTCTATCCATGCCAGCGATATTGCGGAATTCCCGGGAAGTACTATAACATCCGATACTTCGGGAAGAGTAATTCGGGATATCGTTATATTGATGGAATTAGAGGCAACAGGGATCTGTTCACCGGGAGGAGCAGTTCCTGCTAAAGCCCGTTCAAGCCGGAAACAGCCGGTATAATTCTCCATTGCATTCTCCGCTTTAAAATTCAGTGTAATCATGCGAATTCCCTGCCCCGTTATCGGCACGCCATTACCGGCAACAAATATCCTTACGCTTCCTTCGGAGTTGTCGTCCACACGAACAACTGTGATATTCTCCGGTCCGTCATAACATAAATACTGAAAGTAATCAGCATCATACTCCAGAACCGCTTGAATCGCATATATATCGGTACGTGAAGCATATACATCCATAGTGACCGAAAAGCTTTGCCCGCTTTTTACTGCTACGGGACCACTAAGATGAATTCTTATCCCTGCCTCGGGAACTGACGTGATCTCCACACCCTCGGATTCATTCCCGGAAGTGTCCAGCGCGGTAATGACAAAACGGTACTCTGTTCCATTATCAAGGCCATCGATTAATAACCGCTCCACTCCCTTATCGACATCAATAACTCCGTTTGGACCTGTTATTCGAATTCGATCCAAATCGTTGTCAACCGGATCATTCCATTTCAACAAAACACATCCGTCGTCCGGTATCCCATATGCATTTGATACCGGGCCAGGTGGTGTCTCATCCCGTGGAATACCGAAAACAACTGTTTCATCCAGAATAACCCCCGTGTCGCTTATAATTGATAACCGAAACGAATATTCTATCCCGTTTATAAGATCAGCAAAAACCGCCTGTTGAACTCCCTTTTCGACATACACCGTTTTTCCTGCGCCGGTAATTTTGACCCGGGCAAAAAAGCTGTTATCAGGATCCTGCCACTGTAACGTGATCTGCCCATCCGATTCAATTACAGAGACATCTGTATCGGAAATGCCTGCTCCGGCGGAAGAAGGATTTATAAAGGTTATTATAAGAATGAGCATCAGGAACATACCGGTCTTTTTATATAAATTTCTTTTTTGCATAGATTTCACCTCTGAATATGAGAACTTGTCCATAATTACCGCTTTATTTGTAATTTATTGAATAAACTAAATATCACTGTCTCCTGCAATATGCAAGGATAAAATTAAACCAAGAAACGTGTACTTTTTCAGGCTGTTTGCATTACCTGATAATGATATGGGCAGAATTTTAAATTCTGCCCATATCAATAATAATTATCTGTTTAATCAATAATGCTTCTTGCGATAATTGCAAGGTCTATAATGTCAACAATACCGTCATTGTTCACATCGGCTATTTGTGCCTGCGGCCAGTTTTCGCTGGAACTGTCGGCGTGGTAATAATATGCCGCTATAGCCAGGTCTCCAATGTCGATACTATCGTTACCGTTCAGATCCCCAATAAGTACGGTTACGGTACAAGTTGCCGTCTTACCGCCGTCTTCGGTGGTGACCGTAATGATTGCTTCCCCGTTTCCAACCGCGGTAACTACGCCGTCTTCCACAACAGCAACATCCGTATTGCTTGAAGACCAGGTTACATTCTTATTCGTCGCGTTTGCCGGCTCAACGGTGGCGGTAAGCTGTGCGCTTTGACCAATTTTTGTCAGGTACAGGCTCGTTTTGTCAAGGCTTACACCTTCAACAGGAACTGTTGTATCAATGGTAACAGTGACCGTACAGTCAGCGGTAAATCCACCATCCTCGGTAGTAACGGTTATAACCGCTGTTCCTTCACCAACCGCAGTGACAACACCGTTATCAACCACAGCGACGCTTGGGTTGCTTGTAGACCATGTTACATTCTTGTTTGTCGCGTCGGCGGGTTCAACAGTCGCTGTTAGAGTTTTGCTCTGACCTATCTCGCTTAATGTCAGGGTTGTTTTGTCGAGACTTACTCCTGTTACAGGAATACCCGAAACGGATACCGACAATATGCCGCCGGAAGCCTTAATTACCGTTCCTTCCGGAGCAACACCCAATTCCGCCGATGATACCGAGATTACACCGGTTTGACCAATAGCTTCGGAGGCCTGGAATTTCAGTTTAAACAGAGAATCATTTCCGGTAAGCGCATCCGTATTGAATGCAATAATACGCAGTATTCCAGGCTCCAATTCAGTTTCTTCGTTAGGAACTATTATCTCAACGTCTTCGGCCGCTTCCACATCCAAAAGGGTAAACAACTGCGAATTGTACGTAATAACGATATCTTCCGCGTATACATTACCACACACGTTTTCCATATCCACTTCTACGATAAACTCACTGCCAGACTGTATTTCAGCTGCCCCCTTCAATACCACCGCATTCTCAAGAGCACTTGCAACCGTCACCTGGGCTGTTGCCTTTTCTACGCAGCCTTCAATTTTACCTTGCACCGTAAATACTCCGGGGCTTGCATAGCTCTGCGGATCTATCTCATCCCATACGACTGCCCGCTCTTCCGGAACAATCCCGGTATCGTTGTGGTTTACGGATACGATCACTGTTTCAGGCAGTACGGGAGCAACCCCAGGAACCGTTTCAACCGCAACGTCTTCAATGCCTCTGATTTTGCTCTTTGAGAAGAACCAGTCTATCAGCATGCCGTGTTCCGGGTCAACATATTCATTATATGCCGGCAGCCATGAGCAATGCGGATCAAATACCCATCCGTTGTAAGGAGGATTATTAAGTTTATTTTCGGGGAAAACTGTCAGCATCGAGTCGTTCCAATATTGACTGTAGGTATTATAAGTATTGACAACCATGCCATATAGAAAATCATCGTCATCGACAAAGGTCCAAAGAGGCAGATAGGCCACCTTCAGTGCGTTTTCCACGTTTCCGGGTCCGCCGGCAGGACATATCGGCGCGGCTGCCGCAGGGACGTCGGGGAAATTCTGGAGGAAGGTCCAGGTAGCTCCTCCGCCCATCGAGAACCCGGTTATATAGATACGGTTAGGATCAACTTTACCGTCGGCTATCCATGTATCTACAAGCGCTTTTACTTTTTGCATTGCTGCGGCGGTAGTCGCATTGCGCGGGGCAAGAACATGGCACGGATACCTGGCCTGGTTTTCGGGGTTTGCCCAAACGGTACCGCCGTTGCTGAAACGGATAGGCGTGTATATATCATTCCCCTGTCCGCCGCCGTGATTGAAAATTACGAGTGGAAGCGGTTCATCAATTTCATCGTTCCAGAAATAACTGTAATCCAGTCCGTCATAATTTGCGTATTTAAACTTATCAAGCACAGGGCTTACAACACCGGTCTGAACAAATGCTTCAGGTATAATTTGGGTCCCGTCTGCACAGTCTATATGAGTACCGCTGAAGGTAATTGTGTACTGTGAATCAAATGTATATCCCCCGTCATTTGTGTATCCGCCGTCATCCCATCCTACGTCAGGAAAGTCAATAACAATATATTGTCCCGTATCGGAAGGATAACCCACATCATTCACTTTGCTTACATAAACGTCAATTATTTCGCGCGGTCCGTCATACCAGACATAGCTCGGGTCCACTATTCTTGTGGCGCGTACATGCGCGCTCCAGTCGGAAATATTCAAAGAGGAGCCGATTACTTCTTTTTTTGCGTCTATGATCAATGCGTCTGTGCGCTCATGGAAGGCGAAGTTTTCATTTCTGAGTATAAACGGTAGTTTGGAATAATCTTCTTTAATCAACAGCGGAACAGCTTTCGATGCGAGAAGTATGTCTCCATCATATACATCGACAATAATCCTGTACTGTCCTGCTTCAAGAGTTTCGGAGATTGAAACCGTTCCGGTGCCGTTTATTAGCTGAAACTCATCGCTGTACTTAATGCCGTCTTTCTCCAGGCAGGCAATAACATTATAATTCCCGATACCCTCGGCAGTTGCGTTAACGGTGATATCGGCCGGATCACCGGCAAATATTTCACCGGGGTCCGCTGAAATAGTCAAGTCATAAAGTGAACGCGGCGTAAGGCCTTTTTCCATCAAATAGCCGCTTGGATCAAGAACCGCATAGAACGCTTCTTTTGCGGCAAATGTGCGATCAAACAACTGTGGGCTGTAATCACCGCGCCAGCTTCTGTTATCTGAGTGGCCCCAAAAGGTTACTCGTGTGATGTGTGCATCATAGGCCTTGTAATATTCAAACAGACGAGCATAATAGATGGCCTGTTCTACCTGTTGTTCGTATGTAAGGATTGGAGAAGTCGGCCCATTATAATGGCCTACGGGAACATCAAGTTCGGACGCGGTAATCCTGACTCCGGCTTTAATAAAACGTTGAATGGTTTTTTCAATTTCGGAAACATCCGGATGCTCAGTATGGTGGTGAGACTGCATACCAAGTCCTTCAATCAGTTTGCGGCTGGGGTCGGTATTGCGCGGATCGGTTTTCCATTTTTCGTTCAGTTCTTCAGCCATCAGCGCCATTGCTTCCCGTTTCCAGTCATCTGTTTCATTATAATCGTTGTATTCAAGCACTGCGTTCGGGTCTGCGAGGCGCGCAAAGACAAACGCGTCGTAGATATAGTCTGCCCCGCTTTCGCCCTTTGTTGTATCGGCTCCGTTTTCATAGGCTCTGTACCATGGGGAGCCCTTTCTTAAGACGTCTCTCCAATCATCGAACGGAAGAGAACCGCCGTCGAAAGCCTCGTTAACAACATCCCACGAAATAACTTTACCGGCATAGTAACCTGCGACATTGCTGATAAATTCCTCCATGTTTTCACGGGCTTCTTCACGGGTAACAGGAGTTTTGTCAGGGTTATTCGTCAGCCAGCTTGCAGATTGAGAATGCCACACCAATGTGTGCCCATGAAGCAGGAGCCCATTCTCCTGAGCCCAGGTAACAATCGGTTCGGCGCCCGAAAAGTCATATTGGCCTTTTCCGCTGCTGAGATACATCGGTTTCATACTGTTTTCCGCCGTGACGACATTGTAATGAAGTTTATACATTGCGGTAGTATCGGCATCCATTTGATGGGGCGATATTACATTTCCAATCATGAAACTGTCCTTATATGCTTCTGCGAGTGAAGGCAGCGTAAGATCCCACTCAGGACGTACGATTACGATATTGTCAATATACCAGGCATCAGGGTGGCTTGATTCACTGTCTCCCCAAAACCGGAAATCAATGCTCCTAATGTCCTCTGTCATTACAGGTGTACTGACGCTAAGCGTTCTCCAGGTGTCCATCTGTATAAATCCTGAGCTCCATGGGCTTGATGGAAGGTTATATTCTGTATTCGAGTAATCACCGTTTAATACAATCCCAAGTCCCAACATCCATGATTTGTTTTGGTTTAGCTCAGAAGGAACATAATAGGATACCCGGATATCATAACTTGCGCCTGCGGGCAGAGGCTCGGGCAGATTCAGCCGTATTGCGTTGTCGGCATTAGCGTAGCTCTCTCCGTCGATGTGGTTTGCGCGAAGAACAAAATCATCATCAAAACCCATGCCGCTGCCACTGTCCCAAACGACTTCGGAAGCTGATGACGGGACAAACCAGGTTTCCTGTTCAAGTTTTTCAGCAGGAGTAAAAGTGAACTTATACAACTCATTAGAGGCAAATACCGGAATTGAAATAAATAATCCAAATAAAAGAACAGCGGTTAAAACCAGCGAAACGCCGGATTTTAATAAATGTTTTTTGTACATGATACTCCTCCTTTAAATATATGTTTTTTAGGATTTGAAATAAAAGATTCACTGATCACGTATCCTGTTCACAATATCCCCCCCTTATGTGTGTTTTTTATTACATTTATATTTATTTCCCGGGTGCCGCTGGACTTGTAAGAATTAGTTTTGTTTGCATTTTAAAGTGTTTCTGACAATAATCTCAACTATTATATAGTGTCCAGGTAATATTGAAAGGTGAATAGGGCTAAGCACTCATATATAAACACAGAAAATTTTTTGTGTCAATATATTTTATACATATTTCCCAGATATTTCTATGGGCCCTTTTGTTTATTTAACTTGGACAGGGCTTGTTTTTTTAGGCTGACATCTATTCTCTTATAGAAATGCTTTTGACTTTTAAAATGTTTATCGTCTAAATATTCAGGGAAATGCATGTAATGAACAGGTAAACAAAGAAGGGCATTATAAACTGATTATTACAGGGGTTTTTGAGCTTCATATATCTGTTTCAATATTAAGGCGTCTTCGGCCATCCTGTCTCTTGACTCGCATATGATTACGGGTTCCGCCTTCCTTTCGGCAAGTACTTTTGCCAAAGGTTCAAAATCCGGACCGTATTCCGTATCCTCAATTGTGTGATGTCTTCTTTCGCCCGCATCGGTAAACTCAATACGGCTGAAGTGAATGTGGATCTTATTGGTTCTATCCTTTCCAAGCGAATTTTCAAGAGTATTAAAAATATGCCGGTAATCATCGATGGTTTTCAGTCTTCCGAGGCTTCGCGCATAAACATGGCCGAAATCGACACAAGGAATCATTGATTCATCCAAACCGCACATAAGTATTATTTCATCCAAATCTCCAAGCTGGCTTATCCTGCCTAAAACCTCGGGGCAGATTGAAATATCGGCAAAACCGGATAAATCGGCTTCCGTCAAGGCCTGCGCCAATGTCGGAAGAGCAAGCGACATCGCCTTTTCCCTTGACATTTTCCCCACAGTACCGGGGTGGACAACTATTCTCCCGGCACCCATCCATTCTGCTATTTGTAATGTTTTTAGTATATATTTTATGGAGTTTTCCCTTTTTTCCTCTTCAGTGCTTGCCAGGTTAATATAGTACGGTGCATGGATGCTCATCCTTATCCCGGCTTTTTTTGCTTCTTCGCCGATTTTTTCAGCCGTTTCCTTCTTTATGTTCGTTCCTTTATTGCACTGGTACTCATAGGCGTTAAGACCCATTTTTTTCAGCCAGCGCGGCATTTGCCACGAATGCCTGTTCCCTTCCCTGTAAAAACTATCGGAATTTCCAGAAGGGCCGAACCATACCACACAACCGACTCCTTTTCATCATAAAAAAACAAATTTCCGGTACATATGCCGTCATAAATTGCGTACTCCGGTTAACAAAATGAAGCGTGCGGGCTTCACTTAATCCTTATTCCGAAAATTTTCCTCGCATATGAACCTACTACAACCATATCGTCAAAAATGGCAGGCGACGCTTCAACATTTCGCTCCACCGATATTGCATCAAGAATTTCACCGGTTTTCGGATCAATTAAATACATATATCCGGCGGAATCACAGTATATCATATAGCTTGTGCCGTCATCCGACTTAAATAGTGTCGGCGAACTCCAACCGTAATTATTCATTACTTTAGCCCATACTTCGTCGCCGGTTTCCTTGTCAACGGCAATAAGCCTTCCGCCAATCTCCGTGCCTGTCTTTGCTATATTGAAAAAAACGAGGTTCGAAATATCTCCGGTACCTATTGCAGGTGTGCCGAAAAGACCGCCGTTAATTATCGTATCCTTCCAACAGCCATATGAGCGTTCCCAGATTTGCTCTCCGGTTAACGCATTAATTTTCCGTATAGTAGAATTACCGTAATTCCCCTGCCTGTCCACTTCATTTCCCGTGTACAGAAAAACACCGTCCGCGGTTTCCTCTATAACTATTGTACTGTCCGTGTCATCTTTAAGGTTAAAGCACCATTTTGGACGAAAAGTATTTATATCGACACACTGGAGCATGCCCCCGTTATCGGCAAAGTACATAAGATCCCTGTAGATGGCCGGAGAATTCTCTATCCCGTAACTTCCTGTGAAATGGTTCGTATATCTGTATTTCGTTATATCAGGATCAATTGACAGTTCACCTTTTTCAATATCAAACTTAGTATTTAGTTTTATTTTATATACAAGCCCGTTTTCTCCGCATTGAAAGAATGTATCGGTTTCGGCATGAACGAGCCCTGACGAATCAAACGCTCCCCAGTTCCGCGGCTGGTTCGGATCACTTCCCGGCAAAGCATATATTTCTTCCTGGTTAATCAGGTTGAAAATACGATAATAAAAGGGCGCGGATTTTCCGCTATAAAGCTTTTGAACGCCCATCCCGCAGTAAAGAATCGGATAGCCTCTCGGATCAACGACGGGTGTGCCCTTAATAGGAAAACCGATTTCTATAGGAGGCCGTGTCGGCTTACCGGTTTCAAGATCCAAAAAGTGCACTTTTCCGTCCAAAGCCGCCTGGATTACTTCCACAAGGTCCTTATCCACGAATTCGGGATAAATGTTCATTATTCTGCGTACATTTTCCGGCCAGTGTATTATAAGAGGCTGACCTGTCCAGCCAACACCCGGCCACTGCGGATCGATCAGTTCAAGCTCACCATGGCTCCATACAATTTCAAGTTTTTTTTCAATAACCTTTCTGCTTCCAAATGCAGCGCCATTTCGATGGTTATTCCCGCGAAACGTTGTTATTCCATCAACCTTGCTGTAAGATTCAGGAGAACCAAAAACGATCTCTTCTTCTCCGCTGTAATTATTGACCGGGGTTTTGCCGGAGTAAACCTGGTATCTTACCTGCTGTCCGCTGTTATTTCCAACACTGTCAGCTACCGGGACG
Organism: Clostridiales bacterium DTU069; assembly: GCA_001512485.1. Taxonomy (GTDB): domain Bacteria; phylum Bacillota; class Clostridia; order DSM-8532; family DSM-8532; genus DTU069. The sequence goes on from LFRV01000074.1 coordinate 104,858, forward strand.
GGGGTGACTTCCGGAGTTGGTGTCGGCGATTGAGTCGGAATCGGCGTCGGTGACGGTGGCGGTGTTTCCGTAGGAGTTATCATTAAAGACTGGTGCGGAGTTTGCGTTGGTTTCCCATCTTCACCGTCATTATGAAGCTTATCATAGTCCCTGTATACAAAAATAAGTATTGCCAGTAACACAACCGGCATTATCAACATCAAAACTTTTCCTTTCCTGGTTCTCATTATAGCCCTCCATACATTTTACAGTGTCCTGAATATTGTAAGACCCGTTAGTTCCTGCTGATAAAAAATATATTTTTACGCTGCGGCTTAATTCATTAAGGGAACTGCGGGATTTCATTAATAGAACCGGGGTATATTTATTTACTGTTCTTCAGATAATAATATATCCTTTTTGATATTTCGCCAATCACATCACACGCGGCTCCGTATTCGGCGCCGTCACTCATAACGGCCAGAACATAAGGCTCATCCGCGAATATTATTCCGACATCGTTGTATACGCCGTAGCTTTCAAAAGATCCGATTTTATGCGCTACCTTTACATCTTCAGGCAAATATTTGTTAATCCTGTCGTTAAATACCGTGTTCTGCAAGTCATCTATTAAAATGCCGGCTATTTCCGGGGACTCAATATAGAACCGGTACAGTTCTTTTGTGTAAAGCGCAATATCATAGGGGCATGAGCGATGCCTTCGCCCGTAATATATCGTCCCGCCGAGTTCCTGCATGTAATTTCTGATATTGTCAATGCCCAAAAGCCGGATAATCATGTTTATCGCGCAGTTATCGCTGTATACGATTGACAGCCTTGCGGTTTCACGCACTGTATACTCGGTGCCGTACTCAGACTTTTGAATAATGCCGGAACCGGGTTCAAAATCTTCTTCAAGATATATTAAGGTGCTCTCCGGATCGATTTCCCCGGAGGCTATTTTTTTATATAAAAGAAGGTTCATCGGCAGTTTTGTGGTGGATGCCGCTACAAACTCATCCTTGTCGTTAATGCCGAACTCATCTCCGTTGACAAGGTTAATAAAATACATACCGTACTTGGCCGACTGCTGGGAAATATATTCCTCAATCTCCTTTTTTAATGCCTCCATATCCCTTGGAAAAGGAGTGGGTGCCGGCGTTGGCGAGGGTGTTTGCGTCGGAATTTGTGTAGGTTCCTTTTGAAGCATACCGGTGGGTGTAACAGCGTCTGCTTCATTTTCCATATGTTCAGACGCGTCTCCGTTCGGATTTGTTCCTTCAGGCGGAGTAATAACGGTTACATCCCTGCCGTCTGTCTCCGTTCTGTCATTCATCTGCAAAATTGCAACAAATGCAAGAGCCGCAAGTATTACTGAAAAGAGTATTATCTTAACCGTATTGCTTTTTTTATGCCTGTTGGATTTAATCATTTGTATCGTACAGGAAAGATCCTGTTTATTCCTCCCTTCCGCAAACGATAAGCGTTTGCATCATTTTCACAGTTTTATTCTCCGCTACCGTTAAATTATATTACCTTTACGCTTATAAGTCTACTCCGGATTAACCGAAAAATCCGATTTATGCCTGATGCTGTTCGCACGCACAATATCAATGAAGGCTATAAAAACTGCGTCCGGGTAAGAACCTTAATTATGATTATTGCCGAATAAAACTATTACCCAAGATATTTTTTTGTAGCTTTAAACCATTTTTTATTATAAAATGGAAAAAGAACACATTATTTTTTCGGATTTGGCTGCATCCGGTATGCAATATATTGCTGATAGTCCATTTTTACATAATTACAATAATTATATTAAGCCTTTAAACAAAATATACATTAGGAGATTTATGGGAGGAAAAATGTATAATTTTGTTATTTGTGAGGATAATCCGAATACAGCGGCGATAATTAAGAACTTTATAACCGAGTGTATCGCAAAGAAAAACATAGACTGCCACATCCATCTGTTCCAGGACAATTTTGAGAAAGTTATTGATTTCGCAGAGGCAAATCTCGGCCATATTAATGTCTATTTCATGGATATAATACTTAACCAGGAAAACGCATCCGGCCTTACACTGGCGAGACAAATACGAAAAATAGACATTATGGCTTATATAATCTTCATAACATCGCATCCTGAATTAAGCCTTAAAGTTTTTCAATACAAACTTAGAGCTCTTGACTATATCTATAAACAGGACGAGAATATTCAAAAAAGGATACAGGAGTGCATAGATACGATCTTAAGGGAAATTGTCAAACTGGGAAATGTCGATGTGACAAAGCAGATAACACTGAAGAGCTATAATAATTTCTATACCGTAAAGCTTAACGATATTATGTATTTTGAAACGAGGCCGGGCTCAAGAATGCTCCACTGCGTTCTTAAAAATGGTACCTGCATAGAGTTTTACGACACAATGAAATCGTTGATAAAACATTTGGACAGCCGTTTTTATCAATGTCACCGTTCATTTATCATTAATATCCGGCAAATTAAAAAACTCGGAGGAAGCCGGTATTATTCTGTTGTTATGAATGACGGAAAGGTTTGCGACGTTTCGAAGCAGAAGTGGAAGGAGCTGGTAAACCGTGTTCGCTCCTGAACAAATTATAAAGGTTTTTACCGTTTCACTTATACATCTGCTTATCGTAATATACATGAATTTCAGGAATATAAAAAGGAATGGCATATGCAAAGTTCTTTTATTCAGCATCCTATTCGTTGCAAACTATGTTATCCACAGTTTAATTGAAATGCCCGGAATTAGGTTTTTCATAGTGCTTATTACTATGTCAATCATTACTAAATATATTTACCGTCTTAATTTCTTTGAATCTTTTGCATTATCGTTAATAAGTCTTCTTATTGTCGTAGTTGGAGACTTTGGTCTTCTTTTTTTCTTTGTCAATTTCTTAAAATTTGATTATCGCAGCCTTGATTACCCCCTGTATATAGGTATTGCCAACCTGAGTTTTCTTTTTATAACCATATTGGTTATATTTACTAAACAGCTTATTCGTGGGAAAAAATATAAATCTAAAATTAGTACCAAATTTTCCTTTTTAGGCTGTATTGTTTTTATTGTTTTTATCTGTACGCTCAACCTCTATTTCAATAAGCAGATTATTTCCGCAAATCCGTCTACGGTAATTGTTTTTAACCTTATTGCGTTCACGATATACTTTTTTGTATGTCTGTTCCTTGTCCTTTCCTATTGTTCGGTAAATAACCAGGCTTTATTAATGGAGCAGCAGGCAAAGGAATATGAACAGCTTATTGAATATATGCAGATTATCGAAAGCCTTTATCAGGACATACGAAACCAGAAGCACGATTTTTTAAATGTTCTGTTCTCACTCAAAGGCTATATTGACAGTGGACGGCTTGAAGAACTAAAGAGCTACTATTACAACTCTATTCTGAAGGAGTACAGGGAAAGCCCTCAAAACCATATAGTGTCATCATTGAATTTTATTAAGCAGACCGGGTTAAAGGGCATATTGTCATATAAGCTTAACCAGGCGTTATCTATGGGGCTAAAGGTTTACGTTAATATTTTTTCGGAAGTATGGTTTAAAGATATGGATATCATAGATTTATGCAAGGTCGTAGGCATTCTTATCGACAATGCGATCGAGGCATCTTTAGAATCCGAAATGAAAGAGCTCCATGTGGGTATTGAAACAGGTGATGGCTCCGCTTCCATAATCATTGCGAATACCTGCATTAACGAGCCGAACGTGAACCATCTTTTCAAGCGTGGGGTTTCAACGAAAGGAAAAAACAGGGGGCTGGGTTTATGCAATGTTAAAAACATATTAGCCCAATATCCATCTGTTTTTTTACAGACAACCGTGGATCAAAATTTTTTCTTCCAGGAACTGGTTTTCCCTGGCAGCGGATAACCTCGAGAACCTGTTCCGATTTATCGGGGCAATTTGCCGAGATATATCGGATTATAGAAGCAGTGATGCGTTTTGCCAATACAATCACCACCTGAAAAGCATAAACATTCTGTACCCTTATATGCAATGTGGGGGGCTGGGTACGGAATGTCATGCCGTAAATCTATTTTAAACGGATTTATTTTCTAATTCAATGGCTTTGGGATATAAAGCATGAAATTTGGCATAAAGAGACTATTACTAACATTTCACGCAAATAAAAATGCTTTTTTTGCAAAATATGTTCTAAAATATACTATAATATGGTATAATTGTAAGCTCATTAAATTGCAAATAAAGCAGAATCGTTTAATACAGGCTTTTATGGTATATACTCAAACTCCATATCTTTCCCTACCCGAACCGTATCCCCTTCTTTTATGCCTTTTTCCACAAGAGCATCAATAACGCCTTTTTGTTTCAAAGACCGCTGGAAGTATCCAAGTGATTCGTTATCGTTAAAGTTAATCCCGCGCAGGAGCCTGTTTATCCAGGGGCCATCGACAACATATACCCCGTTTTCAATATTTACTGTAAATTGTTCTCTTTCCTCCGTGCTATATACGGTTATATATTGTTCAGGGGAAAAGAGTACCGGTTCCGGAAGGTTCTTAACCTGCTCATAAACATATCGCATCAACTCTTTTATTCCGCTGCCTGTAGCCGCGCTTATCGGGAATACTTTATATCCAAGCTTCCCGGCTTCCGCGGAAAGCCGCCCCAAAACCTTTTCATCGGTAATAATGTCTGTTTTGTTCGCAGCCACTACCTGGGGTCTCTTCGAAAGTTCGGAACTGTAATGTCTCAACTCTTTGTTTATGGTACGGAAATCATCGACGGGATCACGCCCTTCGATACCTGATATATCAACGACATGTATTAAAAGCTTCGTTCGTTCGATATGCTTTAAAAAATCATGGCCAAGACCTACACCTTTATGGGCGCCGTCAATAAGGCCCGGAATATCCGCGATAACAAAACTTTCGCCCTCACCGATTGAAACAACGCCCAAATTAGGCGTCAGCGTAGTAAAATGGTAATCGGCTATTTTGGGTTTCGCGGAAGAAACAACCGATAAAATAGTTGACTTTCCGACATTAGGCATGCCTATCAAGCCCGCGTCGGCCAATAGTTTTAATTCCAGAATAATCCACTTTTCCTCTCCGGGGGTCCCGTTTTTGGCGAAATTAGGCGCTTGTCTTGTCGGAGTTGCAAAATTTGCATTGCCTTTCCCTCCTATCCCGCCTTTTGCAATAACCTCCGTCTGTGCATCGCGCTTCAGATCCGCAAGGATCGTTCCGGATTCCTTGTCTTTTACTATGGTTCCTACAGGCACTTTTATTATTAAGTCTTCTCCTCTTCTGCCCGTACATTTACTGCTTCCGCCGTCGGTTCCCCGCTCCGCCTTATAATGCTTTTTATAGCGAAAATCCGCAAGCGTCCTGAGTTTATTGTCGACTTTCAATATGACATTACCGCCGTTTCCCCCGTCCCCTCCATCGGGGCCGCCGGCAGGAACGTATTTTTCCCTGCGAAATGACACTATTCCATTTCCGCCGTCTCCGGCTTTTATATAAATTTCCGCAATATCGACAAACATATTTTTTCCTCCATATTATAGCTCACGTTTTTTATCATATTGCCATAGACAAAAGAGGGGACGATATCCTCATCCCCTCAGCAACTAAATTACTTAATCGGTAACAATACTCACTTTCTTTTTGTTTTTTCCCATTCTTTCAAATTTTACAACACCGCTGGCCAACGCAAACAATGTATCGTCACCGCCAATTCCGACATTTTTTCCGGGATGAATTTTCGTACCCCTCTGCCGGACGAGTATATTCCCGGCCTTTACAAACTGACCATCGCCTCTTTTTACACCCAGGCGTTTAGATTCACTGTCACGTCCGTTTTTTGTACTTCCTACACCTTTTTTATGCGCGAAAAACTGTAAATTTACCTTTATCACGGTTTACACCTCCTTATACCGGATGCGGATATACTGCCCGTATTCCGCCTCGATTTGCTTAAGCCCGATCACCATTGTCCTTAATATAATATCCGCGGTAATAAGCTGCTCGGCGGTAAGGTTATCCGGAATAAAACAGGAAATATATTCCCTGTCCTTTTCCTCAAAGTTCCTGAAACCGGCCAGCTCAATCATTCCTCCAAGAGCCGTATAAACAACGGCCGATACGGCCGAACAGACAATATCCTTTCCGGAGCTGTCGTAACCCGCATGGCCCCGGACCTTAAAACCCCGGATCTTTCCGTCGTTATCTCGATAAAATTCAGCAATGATCATATTACGCGTTTATCTTTTCAATTTGAACTTTAGTATACGGTTGTCTGTGTCCCTGTTTTTTTCTATAACCCTTTTTCGGCTTATATTTAAAAACAGTAATTTTCTTTCCTTTTCCATGGCCGAGCACCTTTGCGTCTACGGAAGCCCCGTCGACGAATGGTGTCCCAAAAGTCAAATCTTTATCGTCTGAGACAGCAAGCACTTTGTCAAAAACAACGGTTTGCTCTTCATCCGCGGAAATTTTTTCAACAAACAGCACATCGCCTTCTCTTACTTTGTACTGCTTGCCTCCCGTTTCAATTATTGCGTACATTATTAATTGGTACCTCCTCCATCCTATCTCGCCGTTAAAGGTACCGGAAAAACCGGATTTAAAACCCTTCCACGAGCGGTCGCCGTTACATTTTAGCACAGCTTTTTCGGCGTGTCAACTTTCGTTGTCATATTTGTATCAGCATTGCAAAATGCAGTGTTATAACATATACTGCCCCCGGTTTTGCCAAGCGAAAATCTTATGAATTTCTTAATTTCATGGTGTAATAACCTCACCCGTTACCGAAATCACAGATTTCGAACGGGTACCCGAGAGAACATTGTATTATGGATTTATTCAGCCTATATCCGACTGAATAAATTTATGGTATAATAAGTAAGCTGAATTAATATTTTGCAGTGAAGGGATAGTATTAACATGCATATGAAAGAATTTATAAAGCAGAACGGTATGCTTATCGATTTTGCTTATTTTGAAGAAAACCTGGACATGTTCATCAATGAAATGGAAAAAGGCCTTGCGGGAGAAAACAGTTCTCTAAAAATGCTTCCTACATACATATCGATTGATGATATCCCTGAAAAACGCGACAGTGTTATTGTTATAGACGCGGGCGGTACAAATCTCCGTATTGCGCTCGTAAACTTTGATTACAGTGCCCCTTCGATATCGTATTTTATGAGATACCCAATGCTCGGAACAAAAGGACCTATTACGAAAGATGAGTTTTTTTCAACCCTGGCAGAATATCTTGTTCCGCTAACGGGCAAAAGTAAAAAAATAGGCTTTTGTTTTTCTTTTCCGGCGGATATTGTGCCAAACAGGGACGGGAGAGTCATTTACCTCAGTAAGGAAGTAAAAATCGACGGGATTGAGAATTCACTTTTAGGCGAACCATTGAAGAACTCGCTTGCCGAAAAAGGCTTTGATATTGAAAATATTGTTATATTAAACGATACCGTGGCATCCCTGCTTGGCGCGAAAGCCGTGTACGGTAGCCGCGTTTTCGACAGCTACACGGGCTTTATCCTGGGGACAGGCACAAACAGTTGTTATATTGAGAATAATTTCAATATTTTAAAAAGTGAATATCTTAAGAACAAACCCGGAAACTGCATAATAAACATTGAGTCCGCCGGATACGCAAAAGCTCCGCGAACGCCTGTGGATGATTCATTCGACAGTCTTACCGAAAAACCAGGTGAACAATTGTTTGAAAAAATGATTTCCGGCGCCTACCAGGGCGGGCTTTTGTTGGAGTTTATCCGGGCAGCAGTTGCAAACGGCTGCTTTTCCAAGTCATTTGAAGAAAAACTGGCAGCCGTTTCATCTCTTGAATCAAAAGAGATTGATGATTTTTGCTATTATCCTTACGGTGACAATAAGCTTGCACACCTGTCCAAAGACAACGAAAAAGATCTTGTCTCTCTTTATGAACTTGTTGATGCCTTTTTTGAAAGAGCTGCCGTGCTTTCGGTTGTTAATCTTGCGGCTATATTGAAAAAGACGGGCACAGGCAAAAACCCGTGCCGTCCCGTATGCATATCCGCTGAAGGATCGACTTTTTATAAATGCAAACTGCTTAATGAAAAAATTAATTACTACATGATTGAATTCGTCAGAAGACGTCTTGGTATGTACTGCGAATTTGTAAAAGCCGAAAATTCCACATTATATGGAACCGCGCTGGCCGGGCTGCTGGATTAACCGTCCTGTTCCTCCGCATACGGGGCAGGGTTTTGTTATTGTTTCCCGCAGCGTGCCGCGTACCTTCTTACGCGTCATTTCAACAAGCCCGAGTTTGGTTATCCCCTCTACGATAACCTTGTTCCTGTCAGCCCTTACTGCTTCTTTCAGGAAAGATACTACTTTATCTTTATGCGACTCTTCCTTCATATCTATAAAATCAACAAGAATTATGCCCTCGATATTTCTAAGTCTTATTTGCCTTGCAATCACGGCGGCAGCTTCGAGATTTGTCTGCAATATTGTATTCTCTTGTTCTCTTTTGCCTGTAAATTTGCCCGTGTTGACATCAATAACGGTGAGCGCTTCGGTTTCGTCGAATACGAGGTATCCTCCGCACTTCAGCCATACTTTGCGCGACAGCGCTTCGCGGATAGCCGGTTCTATGCGGTAGTATTCGAATAAATCATACTCCTGGTGGAAGAGTTTTATTTTATTTTTTAAATCCGGTGAAACCTTGTCAAGATAATCCAGCAGTTCATTATACCTGTCCCTGTCGTTTATAACAAAACCTTTGACATCTTTATTCAGGTATTCCCTCGCAATCTTAACGTGTAATCCCGTTTCCTGATGCAGGATTCTCGGAACCTTGCCTTTGCTTTCTTTTTTAAAGATACTGTCCCGCAGCCGAAGAAGCATAAGGATTTCATTTTCAATTTCACTGTCTTTTACTCCTTCGGACGCGGTCCTGATTATAATCCCGCTGCCCTCGCCGCAAAATTTTGACGCAATATTTTTAAGACGTTCCCTTTCCGAATCATTTTTTATTTTCGCCGATACATTAGCCAAACTATTATTACAAACCAGCACCGCGTATTTACCCGGAAGGGTGATATTTGTCGTAACCCTCGCTCCCTTGCCTTCAACAGGTTCCTTTATAACCTGAACCGTAATTTCCCGACCGGGTTTTATGATCTGTTCGATTCGAGGCTTATGAACTTTTGCGCCGTCAAGGCTTGTTTCTGAACGGTCAGTGCCGGATTTCCCGCCCGGAACAGCTTCAGACACATAGAGATAAGCGTTTTTTTCCACTCCGATATCAATGAATGCAGCCTGTATTCCCGGAAGAACCTCCCTGACAATCCCGCGGTATATGTTCCCGACCAGTCGTTGAGGTCGGCTTCCCTCAATGAATATTTCAGCCGGTTCTCCATCTTCGAGCACGGCTACCCGTGTTTGCAGCAACCCTATATCAACAATTATTTCTTTAACCATATGTTTTTCCCCAGTTACAGCACTATTTCGGCACATACCTGCCCAACGAATAAACGGTTGCCGTTCGGACGCTGTATTCGAACTAATTTACAAAAGCGAATCATCCATCGGCGTAATCCATATATTTCTCGCCGGCAGCAAACCCGGCGCCGCTTTCTTTTTACCGCAGTACAGCATTACACGGTGCATCGCGAGTATGCTGAAAGGCGTGTTTGAAGCTTTCGATACCCCTTCGATAAAGAGTTCCGGACGGACGTTGTTCTCCTGCCCTGCCCCGAGAATAACGCTGAACACTGCCGTATCACCGTCTTTTTCCGCCGAAAGTTCATATATGAACGGCCGGATATTGACTTCCTTCCCGCCGCTCTTAGTCTTTTTAATAACATATATCCCGCTGCTGTCAAGCGTAGAACTTACCGCGTATCCGATATCATGCATATCGGGCATTTTAACCGAAATCCTGTAATGCGCCGCGCGAATAATCCCCATAAGGTTCGACCTGCCGGTTTTCACCCTTGCCTCAATTACTTTAATGCCGGCAGGCAGCGAAGAATTCATTCTTTGCATGAAGCCGGCAGTGTCAATATGCCCGGTGATCTCAACATCGGCAAATTCCCCTTCGCTGGTCAGGCCGAGCGGCATTGGCTGCGCAAATACAATGCGCGGTCTCGGATTGAAACCTTCCGAATGGGCAACCTGTATCCCGGCGCGCTTGAAAGCCCGCTCAAACAGGCGCAGTATATCAAGATGGCTTATAAATTTTAATTCTTCCCCTCTGCCGAATCTAAACCGTATTTCCATTTTTATCTCTCTCACATGATTTTATATTCAATTCCCGGCTGATAACCGGGCTTTAACAGCTTTTCGTGTCACCAGGTCCACCCTGCCCGTCGGCGGTTAAGCAGCCTACACATGCTGACATTACATAAAGATCCGGAGAACAGGCGTCAGATACCGCAGATTCCGCCGGCAAAAGTGTTTATCCCGCAATTCGAGCACCTTGCCCTGCAATTCTCGGTAGTTTTCCCTTCATATGCCTTTATGCACTCGCGCTCAAGAAATTTTTTCGATACACCCATATCAATATGTTCCCAGGGTAGCTTTTCGTTAAACTCCCTGGTCCGGTTTGCGTAAAATGACGGATCAACGCTTTCTTCATTAAATGCCCTCATCCACGCATCGTAATCAAAGTGCTCGTTCCACCCGTCAAAACGGCATCCCTTTTGCCAGGCATTGAACAATACCTTTCCAAGCCTTCTGTCGCCTCTTGCAAGGACGGCCTCAAGAAAACTCAACCGGGCATCATGCCAGTTAAAAACAATTGATTTCAATACTTTCCGGAGTTTTTTTCTAAGGAAATCCTGCTTTTCATAAAACATTTCCTGTGTGTCCTGACCGAACCACTGAAACGGCGTAAAAGGCTTCGGCACAAAGCAGGCTGCGCTTACCGTCAGTTTCAATCCCTTTGGGCGCCTGTTTTTCGGTATTTCATTATAAACATTAATAATTTTCTGCATTAACCGGGCAATGCCTTCAATATCTTCCATAGTTTCAGTGGGAAGCCCTATTATAAAATAAAGCTTGATACTGTTCCATCCCCCGTTAAACGCCAATTCCGCGGACTTAACAATATCTTCTTCAGAAATGCCTTTGTTTATTACATCCCTAAGCCGCTGTGTTCCCGCTTCGGGAGCAAAAGTCAGACCGCTTTTTCTCACCTTCTGTGCCTTTTTCATCAAATCAACGGAAAAATTATCAACCCTTAGTGAAGGCAAGGACAGGTTGACCTTTTTTTGTTCCGTCAATTTTATTAAGACATCGGTGAACTCTTTCAGGTTTGAATAATCGCTCGTGCTTAACGAAACGAGTGATATCTCCTCGTATCCCGTTGTATTAATCGAACCTTCGGCTTGTTTATACAGCGTTTCGGGATTTTTTTCGCGCACCGGCCTGTATATGAACCCCGCCTGGCAGAAACGGCAGCCGCGGATACAGCCGCGGAACAGTTCAAGCATAATCCTGTCGTGGACGGTGCCTATAAAAGGAACTATTATATCTTCAGGAAAATCAGCATCATCAAGATTTTTAACTATCCTTTTCCGGACTATTCCAGGGGTCCCGGCAAAACAGGGCTTAATTTCCGATACCGTAAAATCATCTTTATATGAAACCTTATATAATGAAGGCACATAAACGCCCTGAACCGATGACACTTTCCCGAGGAATTCCCTTCTGTCCCGGTTTGGACCCGAGGCCTTCCATTCTTTGTATAAATCTATGATTTCGAGGATAACTTCTTCGCCTTCTCCCACCACGAAGAAATCAATAAAATCCGCAAGCGGTTCAGGATTGCAGGCACACGGCCCGCCCGCGCAAACAAACGGATGGGAATTGTTCCGTTCTTCGGACAACACCGGAATTCCGGCCAGATCAAGCATATTCAGCACATTCGTATAGCTCATTTCATATTGGAGCGTAAACCCGATTATGTCGAATTCTTTTACCGGATCCTTTGTTTCAAGGGAAAAAAGAGGTATCCCTTTTTCCCGCATCACCTTTTCCATGTCAACCCACGGAGCGAACACGCGCTCGCAGTAAATATCGTCTCTCCTGTTCAGAACATGGTACAATATCTTCATTCCAAGATGCGACATGCCGACTTCATAGATATCCGGAAAGCAAAACGCAAAACGCACGTCAGCCTCTCCCGGGTCTTTTACGGCCATGTTCCATTCCCCGCCGGTATATCTTGCCGGTTTTTCCACATTCATAAGCAGACTGTCGTCAAGCGTAACTTTCATACCATTCTCCAATCCAGAAATAAATCAGGCATGTAATTCACTGAACCGAATATATTTACATGAGTTACAAGCATTTTAAAACAACAATAACACGTTCCCCCGTGTTTGACAAGGCTATATGTGACAGTTAACTGTTTTGGAAATTTTAATAATTCACCGCTTTATGCGTTAGATACAGTTTCATATATCAGTCAGGCTTTATATATTTCAAGCCCATCAGCGCTTTTGCGGATTTTTACGCGCTCCCCGCCGCGAAGCTTCATGTTTTCGATATATTCCTCGGGTATTTTAATCCTGCCCTTGTTGTCTATAACCGCGTATTCCTCGTGGGACTCCGCGGGCTGCGCGATATTGTCAAGCTCAGAAAGCCTTTTTTGATAATCTTCCTTTTTCAGCATTTCACTTCCAATCATGCCATCGCTTATAGATATCACGCGATCGACCATCGACGAAATCTTAAGGTCATGTGTAACAATAACTATTGTCACGCCAAGCTCCCTGTTCAGCTTCTCAAACAACTCCATTATTTTATACGTGTTACTGCTGTCAACGGAACCGGTAGGTTCGTCTGCAAGTATAAGCTTAGGGTTGTTAGCAAGCGCTATCGCAATCGCGACACGCTGCTGTTCGCCGCCGGACAATTCTCCAAGTTTGCTTTTATACTTATTCTTCAGTCCGACCATGTCCAGCAGTTCCCTCGCCCTGTCCCTGCGATTTTTCAGACCGGTGATCATCATCGGCACCTGCACGTTCAACTCGGCCGACAAATAGGGCAGCAGGTTCCTTGCCTTGTTCTGCCATACAAAACCGATTGTCTCCCTGTTATACATCATAAGCTGCCTGTCATTGAACTTTAAAAGGTTTTTCCCGTCCACATGGATGGAGCCGGCCGAAGGCCTGTCAAGACCTGCAATAATATTCAAAAGCGTCGACTTCCCGCTTCCGCTTTTTCCGATGATTGCTGTCAGTTCACCCTTGCGTATCGTCAGATCGAGCCCCTGCAGCGCGACAACTTCGGTCTCCTTCGTCTTGTATATTTTTACGAGGTTGTCACACAAAATCATCGGCACATCCTCATGCGACATCAATTACCACCCCATCCTCTAGCGTAAAAATCCTGTCGGCTATTTCCATCATGCTCGGATCATGCGTACACATTATTATGGTTATTCCGTCACGAACAACCAGATCTTTGAACAGTTTCACAATCCGCAGCCCGGTATTCGTATCGAGCTCGGCGGTAGGCTCGTCGGCCAGCAGCAGCACCGGCCTGTGCGCAATAGCCCTTGCAATTGCGACGCGCTGCTGCTCCCCGCCGGACATTTCCGCGGGATAATGCCTCATTCTTTTTCTCAGACCGACAAAATCAAGGCATTCTTCAACCCTTCTTTTTCTTTCCCTCGCGTTGTAGTTTGAAATCCTAAGCGCGAAATCGATGTTTTCATAGGCCGTCATATTTGAAACAAGCGCAACGGACTGGAAAACAAAGCCGAACTTGTTTCTGCGAAGGGCATCCCTGTTTTTCTCCGACAAACGCGTAATGTCCTGCCCGTCAAAGAGGACTTTTCCGGTATCCGGCCTGTCAAGCGCACCGAGGATATTCAGAAGCGTGGTCTTTCCGGAACCGGATGGGCCCATCAGGATGTTGAACGTGCCTTTTTCGATCTCGAGATTAATACCTTTTAAAACATCAATGACCGTACTGCCGGTTTTAAATGAACGGCTTATATTTTCGGCTTGCAGTATATGCATCATGAATCCTCTCCCATTTTCAGCACCTGGTGCACATTAATGCTTCTTACGAGCCAATACAGGAAAACAAACCCGACAAACAGCATAACACCGGCAATTCCGAGTACCTTCACATAATCGTTTATATCGGCGGTTACCTTAAACGGCGGTACCTGCTGATATGCGGAGTATACCATTTCAAGCATCGGAATGAATATCGTGCCGGCAACAGTCCCTAAAACAATTCCTGCCAAAATAGCTATGACGGACACAAGGAACTGCTCGAACAGCATGATTAGCGTCACGCTCCCCATCGGCATGCCCATAGCCCGGAATATCCCGAATTTTAATGTTTTGTCCCGGATTGACAGCACCCAGAAAAGCACGAAACCGATGGCCGCAATAAACATTGTTACGATGAAACACATCGTTAACACGCCGTTAGTCCCGAGAAGCAGCGGATCGTTTTTCTTTTCGATAATTTTCTGCGACGCGTAGTCCACCCTCTCGACCATAAGAGATAAAGACTCAAGCTGCTCGTTTATAAAACTGTCCGCAGTGTCGGGCTTCTTTTTCAGCCATATTTCATACGGTACCGCGGGCAACTTTTTCATCACGTAGGTATGATTGATTACCGCAAAAAAGGTCTTGTTTACTACTACTTCATCTGTTTCCGTTTTAACCTCGGAATACGGGTTGCAGGACGGAAAGTAATCGAGGAAACCGTAAACGACGAATTGAAGCGCATGATCCTGACTAAAGCGTATCGTAACGGTGTCTCCTTCTTCTATATCGTATTTCTCGCGGAAGCTGTTCGAAAGGAAACAGGCCGTAGGCGCATTGGTCATCATGTTCAGGTATTCGTTGATGTGACGGGGCAGCAAATCATTTCTGAACCAGACAGTCTTCCCGAATTCATGCGGTGTAATGCCCAAAAGCCTGATATTCCTGACCGATGTCCTTCCGCTCGTCAGAGAAGCTTTATTGTCAACCAGTACCCTGGTCATGCTTTCAAACCCTTCAATTTTACGGTATTGTTCATAAGGCGGTTCACGGTATTGTACCGGTGCACTGCTCGAAACAGTCAACACCCCGTCCGCTCCCTGGGGCATTCCATAAGAAGACGCAGCCTGCTGCTGGTGTTTAAGGTTGTTGTAGGGCTCAATTACCACGTCCGCGGCGTTTTCATACATCACTTTATCAATGATATTGTTGTTGATTGTCCTGGCCTGGTTAGCGTTAATAATGCCAAAGGACAGTGACAAAATGACGAACAGCATTATGGACTGCTGGTTCCGGTCGGCCCTTGATACGTTAACAAGCGAGAAATAGGCCACGGGATTCCAGATCCTTATGCCAAGCCTGAATATGAGCCGTATCAGTAGCGGGTACAGTCTCAGGAAAAGGAGGCTGATTCCGAGAATAAAAAACGTTGATACGAAATACAGTAGCGGATCAATGCTCAGTTCGGTTCCGGAAAGTCCCGTAAGTCCCAATAAATCCTGCCTGTTCCGGAAATTATTATACCCGTATGCGCAGACCGCAAGAACGACAATATCAAGATAGAATTTTTGCCAGAACGGTTTCCCGGTATCGGAAACAAGGCTCCTTTTGTACTCAACAATTCCGGCGGCGCTGGCCTTTACTACCGGAACGAGCATAAACAGCATGAATATCACGGCAGCGGCCGCGGAATAACCGAAAATTTCGGGCGTAATAACCGGAATAAGGGCTTTCCTGTTCACAAATTCCAAAAAGCCGTTCGACGAACCGAGGACACGGCAGATGAAGAACCCGATTCTCGGCCCCGCCGCAAAGGATATGACCGCAAGGATTAGGCTTTCTGCCAGGTATACCAGGAAGACCTGGAATCTTCCTGCTCCCCTGCTTTTGATCACCGCAATCTCATTCCTGCTGTTCCTGACAATCAGGCCCGAAATCATCATTGTATAAAAGCAAATTATAAGCATCATCGGAACCGTAAGAATCCAAAGGGTAATCTGCAGTTGTTCCCTCCTGCCCTGGTATCTCTCAAGCACCTTCTGCATGCGGAATGTGATTTTTACCATTCCCCCGTTTCTTTCGTTCCATCGCTGCTGGTTTTTCAGAATGTCCAGGATTGTTTCCACATCATTTATTCCCACCGCATGGTAATCAAAGAACCACGTGTTTTCGGTTCTTTCTATCGTTACCTTGTCGTTCTTTGCTATCAGATCCTCAATATGATCTTCATAAAACAGGATCGCATCGCCTAAATACCTGTAACGGTTTCCGCTCCAGTAAAGGGAATTCAGATTTTCCACCGTGAATATGCCGACTACCTTGAATCTCGCTATCTGAATTTCTTCGTCCGAAAGAAAGCTGCGCCATTCCAGCGAGTATTCCTGATCCTGCAAAAGATACAGCCTGTTTATTGCCTCAAGGGACACCGCCACCTCATAAACACCGTTAACCGGTTCCTTTGCCGGCATCCGTCCGCGTACAAGCCTGATGTGCTTTTCATAATCCGACAGGTATACCGGGTTTGCGTTCAGATCGAGCGAGTTAAAGTACTCGTCGCCTTCACGCCTGATTTTAAACGAATTGAGCCGGATATGATAAAGCTGTTCCTCTACGGGAAGCTCAAAGCTTTTTGAAAGCTGGGTTTGTGCAATATTTTTCACCTGGTCGGCAATGTACTTTTCGTATATGCCCCTTCCAGACAGTTCCACCGTGTAAGTGCCGGGAGACCTGTTGGTTTGCAGATGATCATTCTCAAGATCCTTTGTCAATACTTTCTGCAGTATCGCGTTCGAATACAGCGGAATGGATGAAATAATGCCGCAGGCGGACAGAGCGCCGATTAGCAGGCAAAGGAAAAGCCACTTGTTATTGATGAGCCTGTGATATAAAAATTCAAGCATACCTTTCCTCCTATTCTATAATGACCTGCTCTCCGGCCCTAATACCCTCCGTTATCTCGACCTCGCTGACGGACTGTACTCCTTTCTGCACATAACGTTCAATACGGATGCCGTCTTCAAGGACATAAACAACATCCTTCCCAAGGTATGATTTTAATGCTCTTTTTGGAATTTTCACCGCATTCTCGCTGAAATCCTTTACAAGCTTAATTTCAGCCCTGTCACCCATTTTGACGCCTTCAGGCAGTTCTTCCATCTTAATATGCACCGTTTCCCTGTATTTTTCCATTTCTTCAAACGGTACGCTTGCGGCTGTTAATACTACCTCCCCGGAATAGGTTTCCTTGTCCACCGTCACCTGCACTTTCATCCCGATTTTAAAATCGCCTGCCGAGTTGCCCTTGTATTCAAGATGCAAAACTTTCGGATCGGATATTGTGACGATAGTCTTATATACATCAACGAAATCGTCTTCGCTGATGCTAAGAACATAGGTAACAATGCCGTCAACAGATGCATACAGCCTGCATTGGCTGAGTTCCTCCTCAAGCTGTACAAGCTTCAGCTCCGCAAGCGCCAGTTCGTATTTTTTCATTTCCAACTGGTTGGTATAATCGATCCTGAGCTTATCGAGGGAGATTTTCTGGTTTTTTATTTCCCTTTCGATATTTTCAATGTCGTTTCTCGCATGCGCGCCGGCATTTTCAAGCATCTCACTGCGCTTTTTTTCCAGGTCCGCGAGATTGCTCTCGGCCGCCATAATTTCTATCGCGGATTTCTGCTCTATATAGCTGTATGCCTTGATATGGGAATCAACAAGAATTTTCTGATACTCAATTTCCTTCTCAATATCATCGGTCAGAAGCTCCGCTAGTAAATCCCCCGCTTTAACCGTATCCCCGAGTTTGACATGGATTGCTTTAAGGCGGCCGCTCCGGTTCGTAAAGAAATGGTCTTTGTCGATAACCGGTATGAAATAGGCTGTCCTTACAATGCTGTCTTCAATATAACCTATTGTGGCTTCCTCTGCCTGGTATGTAATCTGTTCGGGCTCCACGAGAGGCGGCGCCAGGACCACTTCCTCGGTGGGGAACAGGCTGCATGCGGACAACATACAGCAAAACAAGGCAATGATGAAACGAAAACCCGCTCTTTTGCTCCTTAATTTCATAAAAAGACCCCCGTAACTATATAAACAATTATGCATTTCCGTATGGAATACTCATAAACATACTTATATCAGGCAAACCGGGCAATAATGGAAATTCGCCGAAGTTAAAAAAATAATAATGCCACATAAACTATGGCCCTGCCATCAGTTGTTTTGCCTTCCGGTATAAAGAGAGGATCTGTTCAACACCGGCTTCTTTCTGCTTTTCTTCCAGTTCTTCCGGCGACATGCTGAAGTTTCCTTCACCGGCGGCAGTAAGGAACTTTTCCATGTTCGCGGTATATGCTTCTACCATTTCTGCAATCTGATCATATGCCCTCATTATTTCTTCAAATGCTTCCGGGTTTTCCTCCAATTTTTCCTCGTATTTTCCATAAAGCTGCCTTGTTGTTACCGTATTTTTATAACTCGAATCCTGGCATAGTTCTTTTATATGCGCATCGACGTTCGGAGTAAGCCGTTCATACCGTATGTCAAAAAAATAATCGACGGCGAACCATGTAGTCAATGGTTTTACGGACCTGGAAAAGGTCACCCTGTCGCCCTGAAGGGAATAGTTCCTGTCCTTAACGCCGTACCTGAACAAATCATAATTCTTCTGCGACTCGTGGATCCATTCAACGAAAGAAACAACGCGTTCGGGAACGGAACATGTTCTTGAAATTACAAGTCCCCTGCCGGATGTATTGATCAATAACCTGCTTTCCATGTATAACGGCATTACCGTGAACTGGGCATCGACAACGGACAGTTGCTCCAGGGCGTTCTCAATATTATTCATCGGCATTAGTTCGGAAGCCAGTCTCCCATTAAGAAGCGTATTGGTGTATCCTACCCTTTTTATATAGCCTGCAGTATACCATTGTGAAAATAAACGCCATGCTTTGGCAAATTCCGGGGTCTGTTCCATTGCATACATGTTCGCCGGTTCGTCAAGCCTCGACAGGAAGTAATCCGAGAATTCGACGTAATAACCGTTTCCTTCCATGTATGCCGTAAAAAAATAACGCGCATCCACATCACCGGGAATAAGACCTTTTTCATTTTCATATATCATTTTAAGGAATTCCCCATAGTCCTCCATTGTTTCAAGACCGCCCGGCGCATATTTTTCAGCGTACTCCTTTTTTGTCACTATACAGTATCTCGGGTTATCAAACCCGTAATACGGCACCAGGTACAGCTTTCCGTTCACGGCTCCGTAATACAGGTAATCCCTGCCTATCTCGTTTTCCGTCAGTTCATGATAATACTTCGGCGCGTACCGCGGAAACAAATCCGTTATATCAAGTATAAGATCCTGCTGCGCATAAACAACGGGAGAAAAACACGTAAACGCGTCAATTTTTTCACCCGACTGAATGAGCTTTATTGTTTCCTGGTCATACTGCTCATACGGGATCCAGTTAAAAAACGGGGTTATATTAATTGTTTCGGAAATGCTTTTTGCGACTTCGGCAAGCATATTATCTATTTCCGCTTTATCACGGGGCTGCCCGCTTGTTCCGTAGCCGGGCGAATAAATATGCACGTCCTCATGCTTCGGAACTTCCGTACTGATATCCGTGTATTCATACTTATCCCTGTTTTTCTTTCCGCAGCCTATGAAACAGCACACGAACATCAATGCCAGGATAACGCAAACAAATCTTCTTTTCATGCCGCGCCTTTCTCTCCTTAACCCATCCGCCGTATTTTCGATATTCATCCTTGCCGCGGAAAATAGAACGGAATCGTTTTGATACAATATTACCACATTTATTCTTTTATAGGCAATATATTCACTTTTTCAGCTTACCATCTTCCCCGTACAAAAATATTTGCAATGAAAACAAGCAAGCTCCTGCTAAAACGGCAGCAAGCGCGAAAGGGGCACCGGAACCGGTTTGTAAATCAGCAGAAATATTTTAAGACATATGATATAATGCAAAAGGTCAAAAAGGCCGATGTTTTATGTAAACGAATTGTTTTTGGTACTGTCTATTTCCTCAAAAATAGTTCAGGCTTATAACAGGCATAATAAAAAAACCGGTTACGACGGTCACTGCTATAAATGCTTGTGATATAGATAATTTCGAACTTTATTAGTAGTTTGTGGTATAGTTAATTACGGACTTTATTAATAAAACGGACGGTGATGTAACTTGAAGGTTAACCAAGATTGTGTTTACTGTTATCTCAAACAGGCGGTATCGTGCATGAACCATGCCGGAATTGACGAAGACAAACAGCACGAGGTTCTGTATAAGCTTATGGATGATATTAAAAATTACAGCAGGGAAAAAACTCCCGCGGAAAACTCGACTTTAGCTTTGCTGGAAACTTACGAGCTTATCGGCAACTATGACCCATACAAGGATGCTAAGCGTCAATCCAATGATTTGGCGCTTGAATTGTACCCTAAATTGCAGCAGATTATGGATACATCGGAAGACAAACTGGACTGCGCATTAAAGATCGCGGTAGCCGGAAATGTTATCGATCTCGGAATAAACAGGGATTTCGATATCTCTGAAGCATTACGGCACAGTATGGAAATCGGTTTTACTATAAATCATTATGAAGAGTTTAAGAATAAAGTAGCCGCCGCTGATAAAATTATGATAATAGGAGATAATTCGGGCGAAATTGTTTTTGACAAAGTGCTTGTAAATTATCTTAAAACTCTTGGAAAAGATGTTGTTTACGTGGTAAAGGAAAGTCCGATACTTAATGATGCGACAATGGAAGACGCCGTATATACGGGTATTGATAAAATATCGAGAGTTATTACAACTGGCAGCGGATACCTCGGCACCTGCCTGCAAACGGTATCAAAAAAATTCCTCAAAGAATTTCATGAAAGTGATGTTATATTGGCTAAAGGACAGGCAAATTATGAATCGCTTGAAGATGAAGACATATCCAAAGGCAAGGTATTTTTCCTTCTCAGGGCTAAATGCGACAGGGTGGCGGAAAGCCTCGGCGTAAAACTTCTCGATATGGTTCTTCTGTCAGTTTAAATAAAAATTTGGGCATTTGGAATTAATAATTGGTTGCATCCATTTTATTAATGGTAAATATATAAAAAAACATTTTAAATCCTGGGGGTAAACATCAATGAAGATAAAAAAAATAGCTGTGGACATTAAAACTTTGCTCTCGAAAATTAAAATTTCAAGTTTTAAAACAATTCGCGCTAAACTTTTATCTGCCTTTATCTTATCGGTAATACCGGTTATATTGTTAGGGGTGGTTTCATTTTCCATCGCCAAAAACGCCCTTGAGAAAAAGGCGCGCGAATCTACAATTGATACTATGGGACAGACGCAGAATTATCTTGAATTAATGTTTTCAAATATTGAATCGATATCGATGCAACTCCTGGGCAACAGCGATTTGCAGAATTATATTTCAGGCAGTATCGCGGACGTAGCGGAAGAACTTAACACAAAACGCAGGGTTGACAATATTATTGGAAATCTTATGGTTAATAATAACTTTATATCTGATATTATCGTCATATCAATAAGCGGAAAATCACTCACTTCATCACGCAGCTACAGTTTAGTCAATTTCGACCACACAGGATTTCTCGAAGATAGTTTTACTAAAATAATATCAGATGCGAACGGCAGATTATTATACGCCGGAAAGCATGAATTTTTGGACAATTACCGCTCCAGCAGCGTTACAAGCGCAGGAGACTATGCATTTACAGCCGCGCGGCTCTTAAAAAATACAATGACAAATGAAGAATACGCTTATCTTTTCATCGATGTGAAACGATCCTCTATTGAAAACCTGTTAAACCAATTAGCTGATGGAAGCCGGGGAGAATATCATTTAATCAGTTCAGACGGGGAAGTAATTTCTTCATCGGCAGCAACTGAGTCCGAAGATTCTTCCGACGGTAGTAAATCAAGCGGAGATAACGCTCAAAACCAGGATTTTATCAGTCTGATAATTGACAGCGGTGAAGATACGGGGTCAGAATACGTAGATTATAAGCAAGAAAGTCATTTAATGACATTTACCCATATCGGAAACACGGGATATATCCTGGTTTCGTTAATACCGCTGAAGGTGCTTATGGAAGCATCGCGTTCCATTTTGATGTGGACAGTATTTTTAGTTGCTCTTGCGTCAGCGTTTGCAATCGGCACAGGTTTTTATATGTCCATGAACATGGGAAGGACAATCAACAGGACCATAAATGCCGCCAGGCAAGCTGCATCCGGTGACTTATCGGTTGAATTTACATCAACAAGAAAAGACGAACTTGGGCTTTTGGCAAAATCGATAAATACAATGGTATCAAACACGAGAAACCTAATCGCGAATGCAATGGAGCTTTCGAATAAAGTGGCCGAATCCGCTTCAATAGTGTCCAATACGACACAGCATGTTTCGGAAGCGTCACGAGATATAACTTTTGTCATACAGGAAATAGCAAAAGGGGCTTCCGCCCAGGCGACCGATGCAGAAGAAAGCGTAAACCGCATGGACAAGCTTGCGATGAAGATAAACCAGGTATCGGAAGCCACTAATAATATTGAAAAACTGTCCAAAGAAACCTCGGTTCTTACCCAAAAAGGTTTATCATCGGTTGTAGAATTGGAAAGCAAGACGCGTGAATCAACAGACAATACAAAACAGATTCTGTCCGAAATTGAGGCGCTGGATGAAAACTCAAAATCAATCGGCAAAATTGTGAAGGTGATAAACAATATAGCGGACCAAACAAATCTCCTGGCGTTGAACGCTGCAATAGAGGCCGCAAGAGCCGGTGAATCCGGCAGGGGGTTTGCCGTAGTCGCTGATGAAGTGCGCAAGCTTGCCGAGCAGTCAATGTCTGCCACGCGCGAAATCTCCGCTATTATAAAAAATACACAGGATCAAATAGGCAAAACCGTGCATCGTTTCAGTACCACGGAAGAAATATTAAAAGCGCAGAACGAAGCCGTCAATAACACAATCGTAACTTTCAAGAGCATTGCCGAAGCAATGGAAACTCTTTCAAAACAACTTGAACAGATTAAGAATGACGCAACTGATATGGATGCTTTCAAGGCAGAAGCGTTAACGTCAATTCAAAACATATCGGCCGTTTCGGAAGAAACCGCCGCTTCGACACAGAAAGCAAATGCTTCGGCTGAAGAACAGATGGCAAACATTGAACAATTGACAGGCTTTGCCGAGGAACTCGGTGAATACGCTAAAAAGATGAATGAATCAATAAGCGCTTTCAAAATAAACGCATAAAGCAAAACCCGCTCCTTTCCGGGAGCGGGTTTTTTTCAATCATTTTCATTTATTTCCCAGTTCGAACTCCTTCATGAACTCAACAAGAGCTTTTACGCCTTCAACCGGCATAGCGTTGTATATGCTGGCTCTCATGCCTCCGACGCTTCGATGACCTTTCAGGTTTACAAAACCTTTCTCTTCGGCTTCTTTTATAAAACGCGCGTCCAGTTCCTTGTCTCCGGTAACAAAAGGAACATTCATAAGGGAGCGATCTTTCTTCGCTACCGTTCCCTTGAACATACTCGAATTATCAAGAAAATCGTAAAGAATCCGGGCTTTTTCTTCATTTATTTTCTGCATTGCAGGAACACCGCCGAGTTTCTTCAGCCACTCGAATACAAGGCCGCATATATAAATGTTGTAACACGGCGGAGTATTGTACAATGACCTGTTCTCCGCATGAACCTTGTATTGAAGCAGTGTAGGCACTTCCAGATGCGTATCGTTTATAAGGTCTTCGCGAATGATAACAACGGTAACTCCTGCCGGCCCCATATTCTTCTGGGCTCCGGCAAAAATCAGACCAAACCTGGTAACATCATATACTTCGGATAGAATGTTCGACGACATATCGGCAACGAGCGGAACATTTCCCGTTTCAGGTAGTTTCGTGAAACGGGTTCCGTATATCGTATTGTTTGTAGTGATGTAAAAATAGTCGGCATCCGCGCTGAATGTTTCAGGATCAAGGTCAGGAATATAAGTGAACTTTGCTTCTTCGGAAGAAGCCACAATATTTACTTTACCGTATTTTCTCGCTTCGCTTATCGCTTTTTTCGACCATGCTCCTGTATTTACAAAGTCCGCTTTTCCCTTCCGCATAAGATTCATCGGAACCATCGCGAATTGGGTTGACGCTCCGCCTTGAAGAAATAACACCTTATAGTTTGAAGGAATATCCATAAGGTCCCTTAAATCTTCTTCGGCTTTCGAAATAATCTCTTCAAACCATTTGGAACGATGGCTCATTTCCATGACAGACATTCCGCTGCCATGCCAGTTCAGGATTTCATCCCTGGCGGTTTCCAATACTTCAACAGGTAAAACCGAAGGTCCCGCTGAGAAGTTATACACTCTTTTCATTTTGATCCACACTCCATTCAAATTTTTATTTAAAAATCAGCCATTAATGTTCGTAACTGTTAATTTTTTGGTATAAAATAATTTGTAAATATTCTACCACTATGAACAACCAATGTCCATAGAATACACAGAATTATTGTGAACAATTTAACAAACTCAAGAATTTGTTCATAACCGAACCTATATGGGCAGGGCTGCAAGTTTTTTATGGAACTTATTGTATTCCAATGCCGTCAAATAAAATGCGGTGACAAAACCGTTTCGGCATGGAATCTAAAACAGACCGGAAAACTTATTAAAGGAGGTAAACCGCAATGAAAAAAACAATTGCAATAGTACTCGCAGTATTGTTAGCTACCGCGGTATTCTGGGCTGCAACCCCGACTGCCCGCGTTTACGCGGAAGAATACCGGAACGGCTTTCTTCTTGTCCCTGTCAGCTTTGATGCGACAGGCATATACACGGATACGGCTTTTATCCTTAAAACACAGAACGGTTATACCGTTAGTCAGATAAACGAGATGCTCCGTTTGATTGGGGATAATTCACTGAAAATTACAGCAAGCAAAAATAACGAATTTCTTATAACCCCCGAAAGGGAACTCGAACCGAACAGCCTCGTCAGGTTTGTTATTACCACGCCTGAAAATGAATCAATCTCATGGACATTCCAGACAAGGCGAAACTTCGCGGTTTTAGGCACGCTTCCCGCCCACCAGTCAAGCTATGTTCCCGTTAACAGCGGAATAGAGATATACTTCAGCCATACCGGTTTTGCAAATCCGGAAAAGTATTTCGAAATATCGCCGAAGGTTGAAGGCAGGTTCGAAACAAATGGTTACATGGCGGTATTTATTCCGAAAAAGCTCGAACCGGCCACAATATATACCGTAACGATCAAAAAGGGATTGCCCCTTGATGGTACGGATATGAAACTTGCGGAAGATTATGTATTCGCTTTCGAAACCGAACCCGAACGAACAACCGGTACGATAGCGAAGAGCACGCTGTATTTCAATGATTATCTTATGGAATTTCCGACAAACAAGACTCCGATAATCCCTATTTACATATATTCCGCGACCAATGCGGATAAAGCTGTTGTAAATACAAAGATATATAAATATAAAAACTCCGATGATTTTATTAACGCGGTGAAGCTTAAATTTGAGCAGCCGTACTGGGCGTATAGCATAAAGCAGAAAAAAATACTTTCCTCCGATGGCCTTGAGGAGATTTCGTCCTTTGAGCAAACGTTTGACCTCAGGCAGTGGCAGGACAGGTATTTGTCTGTCCCCGAACCCCTGCCGCAGGGCTTCTATCTCGTGGAAAGCACATATGACCGCCTTACCGCCCAAATGCTTATACAGTCTACCGATTTAACGGCTTACATCACTGAAAGCCAGACACTGACAATTGTATGGGTAAACAGCCTGAAAGACGGCGGTTACCCGGTCGATGGCGCAGAAGTCAGATCAAGTGCGGACAGAAAGACATATAAAACAGACTCCGAAGGGGTAGCGGCATTTGACACAATAATAAAGGAAGAAGACAATGCGGATGATTATGAGCTTCAGTACTACCATATAAAATATAACGGTGAAGAACTTATCCACGCTGTAAACAGGTATCAAATCTACCGTTATATGGAATACGCGCAGGACAATTACTGGAGGTATTTCCAGACCGACAGGAACCTGTACAAACCGGACGACCTCGTCCAGTTCTGGGGTTTTCTGAAAAACCGTGATGACGGGACTTACCCTGAAAAAATCACCGTTGAAATTGCCGAAGGCGGCTACTGGGGTATTCCAATGGCAAGCTTTTTAAGGTATTTCCTTCCATTTATAGAAAAGCCGCTCGTTTCTTTGAGCATATCCGCAGATAACGGGTTCTTTGAAGGCAGTTTCCGGCTTCCGAAACTTTCCCCGGGAGGGTACAGGATATCGGTAAAGGTTGACGACGAGATAATCAACAGCCATTACATCAGCGTTGAGAATTACGTGAAACCCGCATACAAGATGACCGTCGAAAAGGACAAAAACGCAGTATTCCTTGGAGAAACAGTAAACTTTGCGATAACTCCCGCGTTCTTTGACGGGACGCCTCTGCCTTCGCTTGACGTCTCGTACAGCATAAGCGGGTACCCGTTCAGCGAAATATATGAAACGGTTAAGACAGGACCGGACGGGAAGCTGAATATTCCTTACACGGTTACAACCAACGATGAAAAAGCCCAGGGTAAGCGCAGCATCTGGCTTAACGCAAACGCAACGCTTCCCGAAAGCGGCATGATAAGCGGCTATGAATATGTACGCGTTTTTGTAAATGATATTCACGCGGCATTTCAAAGCTATTCCGAAAAACCCGGAGAGATAACCCTTAAAGCCGTTTTAAACGAGATTGTGCTTGACAGGCTTAATGACCCGGAATCGGATGAACTCGTCAATTATTCGGATTATATCGGTGATCCGGTAAAATACAAAAAGATCGACGGGACAATTTATTACCACTATTATGAGAAGATTTACGACGGAGAGGAATACGACTATATAAACAAGGTGGTAAGAAAGGTCTACCGCTATGAAGAGCGCAAGGAAAAAGTAACAGACTTTTCGTTCACTACCGGGGAAGACGGAACCGCAACCAATTCTTTCACCCTTGAACATCCGGACAGGGGATGGTACATTGCCGAGCTTGCCTGGGAAGACAACAGCGGCAGGAAAATGGACCGGACCGTATATTTATCGAACAGAAAAAACGTGGTAATTGATGAAGAAAAATACGACTGGTACCATATCGAAGCCGACAAGGACAAATACCGGATCGGCGACGAAGTTGCCGTTACGCTGAAAAACCACGAAGAACCTGTTACAAATGCAAAAATCCTGTTTATTGAAGCTCAGAATGGCATAATGAAATATACTGTTCAAAACAGTCCCGAATACAAAACGCGTTTTACGGAAGATATGGTGCCAAATTTCCATATAAGCGCGATATGTTTTATCTGGGAGAATTATGTTAACACAGGAACGAGTAACATAAGGTATGATACCGACGAGGTGAAAATAGATTTAAGCATTGAAGCCGACAGCCAGTCCTACCGTCCGGGAGATACCGTCAACCTGGAAATCACCGCGAAGGACGAAAAGGGTAATCCTGTTGCGGCTCGCGTAAACCTCGCAATAATTGACGAAGCGATGCTTCAGATTTCACACTATAATGTTGATGTTCTGAACATGCTTTACCAATGGCTCGGAAGCGGCATTTCGTATTCCGGCTCATCCCATGATACTGGATTTATAGGTATCGACGGAGTATATGCAAAAACCGCTGAAATGGCAGCCGGCGGCATGGCGCCCGAACCGGCCCAGGCACCAGCGGATATGAATGTAGAATTCTCGGAGCTGGAGGTTGCCTACGATACCGCGGACTTCGGCAGCATCGAGGTAAGGACTGAATTTAAAGATACGGCGCTGTTCCGTACGATCGAGCTGTCGGAAGACGGCACCGGCACGGTTTCCTTCAGGCTTCCCGATAATGTAACATCATGGCATATTTACGCTGCCGCGATCTCTACCGACCTTCACGGCGGTACCGGTGAATCGGACCTGAAGGTTACGCTCCCGTTCTTTATTAACGACAGTCTTAACACGACCTATTTAAGCGGCGACTTCCCGTATGTCGGCGTAACAGGCTACGGCAACAGCCTGAAAGAAGGGGAAACGATCAGATGGCAGGTTACAAGTCCGCAGGTTCCGGATTATACAGGAACAGCGACCGGAAAAGCATTCGAGCGCATAAACATTCCTCTATGGGAGCTTGAAGAGGGAACATACGATCTTGAAATAAAGGCAATCACCGAAAGTGGCTTGTCCGACGGCATTAAAAGGACAATATACGTAACCGATACGTACCATGAAATTGAAGAAGCCGTAACTGAAATATTAAGGCCGAATATGCGGCTTGCCGGCGGGAAAGACGGGCTGACAACCCTTATTTTTACCGACAGGGGCAGGGGAAAGTTTATACCGGTATTATACGGACTGATCCACGGCGGAAGCAGGCTTGATCAGAAATACACGGCTTACACGGCGAAACAGCTTCTTGACGAAATAGCGCCGAACACGAAGAACGGCAAAACGATAGAAATTGACCTGTCTCAATATCAAAAACCTGACGGCGGGTATGGAATCCTCCCGTACTCGGAAAGCGAGCCTGAACTGTCCGCGCTTCTGTCGCCGCTGCTTAAGAATGAAACTGGAGCGCAAGGCCTGAAGCAGTACTTCTATACGCTTATATTTAATGAACCGGGCAGGGTACACGCACCCGCGCTATATGGACTTGCAGAAATGGGCGAGCCGGTTCTCGTCGATTTGAATAACGCGCTTGAAGTACAAAACCTTTCATTGAGGGATTACATGTACCTGGCCCTCGCATATGAAGCCCTGGGTGAATCAGGTACGGCACTTAAGATTTACAATGAAAAGGTGGCGCCCGTCCTGGAGAAGAAGAGCCCCTATATCCGCGTTCTTAACTCAGACGATACGGATGAAATCCTGATGGATACCGCTCTTGCCGCGGTTCTCACGTCAAGGCTTGACCTGCCTGATAAGGAAGGCTTGTTTAATTACACCGTGTCGAACTACTCCAAAAAGATTTTGATAAATGCCGAAAAGCTTATGTACGTGATTGAAGAGTACGAAAAACTTCCGGATGCGGACATCGAGTTTACGTATAAATATGATGGAAATACGTATACGGAAAAGATAAGCGACGGAGGCTCGATAACCGTTTCGGTACCGTCAATAAAGCTGTCCGGGTTTAAGATAACAAAAGTTTCCGGTGAAGCGTGCGTTGTTTCGGTATACAATGCCCCATTGGCAAACCTCGCTGAGCAGGATCAAAACCTGAAAATCAAGCGCACTTACTACAACTATGCGACGGGTGAAGAAACAACCGAATTCAGGCAGGGCGATATTATAAAGGTTGTACTGGAATGGGACGTTTTGCCTTCCGCTATTGACAAGTTCTATGAGATTACCGATTTTGCCCCTTCCGGATTAAAGCCTGTTGAAAGCCCGTACCAGCTTGCCGTAAGGCCCGATGCGGAATTAATATGGTGGTTCAGGAACGTAGACGGGCAGAAAGTCACGTTTAACGTGTATCGTGACGCGGAAAACAAGGACGCTCTTGTCTATTACGCACGTGTCGTAAGCCCCGGAACGTTCACTGCGGACGGCACAATCATGCAGGGGACGCTCGTTAAAGACAGCATCCTGGTTGGTGAAAGCTCAATAATAAAAATAAGTGAATAGCTTGTAGTAATATAAATTTACCGGCACCACCAAAGAAATAATTAATATAAACAACATAACAGGCAAAAATGAGGGGAACACACATCGAAGTGTGTTCCCCTTACGTATAAAGCCTTTTGTTATTGACAGGGAAATATTCCTGTTATAATAGTCAATATGCTTGGATATGACCTTTTGTTGGTATAATATTATTAAGGGCCATTTAAACAGGCCGATTTTTTAGACATTAAAATACTTGTGGGGGGGGGTGATTTTTTGAAAGTTATTTTTCGCGATCAAATATTAGCTATATTAAAAAATACCGATGGTTATTATATTGAAACATTCGGTAAAGGAAGAACCCCTGTGTATTTTGACGCACTTTTGAAGCAGTTTCCGATGATCCGGGTTACGGATTATTCCGCTGTAGTCAATGCTTTTAAAAAAGCTCCCTACGGGCCTGTAAAGTTTGGCATCGAAAAAGAGCGCATAGCCGTTGATATCTTTGATGATGGTCTTGAGGCTAAAATAACCCTGAATTTGCCCTCCGAAGAATTATCGATTGATAACAGGAAAAACCTGATCATTGAAGTGATGGAAGCTCTTAAAGAAGCAGGAGTCAAATTTGGCATTACCCTTGAAAATCTGCGCGGAGAGCTGAAACCCGGCGAACCAATTTTAGTTGCCCGCGGAATCCCGCCGGTAAACGGTAAGGATTCAATTGTAAAAATGTACGAGATATCCAATCCAAAACCCAGGATTGTTGAAAACGGAAGCGTTAATTTTTACGATTTAGACCTTATACATCAGGTTAAAGCCGGTGATTGGCTCGGCGAACGGACACACCCTACGCCGGGGATTCCGGGTAAAAGCGTGTTCGACACTGAAATTAAGCCTGTCGACGGCCAGTATCTGCCTTTGCGATATGACCGGAGTTCGGTTGAAATGGTACGGGAAGAAAACAAAGATGTACTATACTCGCTGAAAACAGGAGCAGTGAATTATATAGATGATACCATCGCAGTTTATGACGTTTTGGAGATTGACGGCGATATAGACTTTAATACCGGCAATATTGATTTCAACGGTTATGTTACAATAAAAGGCGGCATTGAAGAAAACTTTACCGTAAAAGCAAAAAAAGACATAGAAATAATGGGAGAATACGGAATCGGTGGAGTTGACACGATTGAAAGCACAGATGGCAGCATTTATATAAGAGGAGGCATTGCCGGGCAAAACCGGGCCAAAATAATATGTAAAAAAAACCTGTATGTAAAATACCTGTCAGATGTCGACGTCGTATGCGGCGGCAGCGTATATGTAGGTTTTTATATTAGAAATTCAAACATTAAAGCCAGGCAGGTCATAGTCGACTCCCCGCGCGGACAGATAGCAGGAGGGCTTGTTGAAACTGATATACGCGTGGAATGCGCAGATATCGGAAATCGCATGGAAACAAGGACTACAATTGTGGTTCACGGTTTCAGTCGTGATGATATGCAGTCAAGGCTTGACGAAATAAAAAACATGATAGATAAAAATAAAAAAGAGCATATAAAACTAAAGATCATGCTGGATAAGTTAAAAGAAGAAAACTCAAAAACGGAAAACCCGCTTATTCAGAAAACTTTTCATTCCCTGCGCGCTATCCAGGAGGATATAAAAAACCTTGAGCAGGAAAGACTCAGTATTATGAATTATCTCCGTACACCCGGCGAAGGCGCGGTAATAGTTAGAAGGCGGATTTATCCAAAGGTTAAAATAGTTATACAGAATAATACGCTCGAGCTTAATGAAGAAGCCGTAGCACCGACATATATAGTAAAAGAAGGATCAATCGTTCAAATCTAATATCCTGTGCAGAATAGTTGCTATTTCGGCCCTTGTCGCCAGGCCTTTCGGCCTGATATATCCATTGCTTCCCTCGATATAACCGGATTTTATCATTGAAGCGACTGCCGCTCTCGCATACGCGCTTATTTCGCTCTCGTCTTTAAATTGTCTTAATATACTCTCGCTTGAGATCTCGAATTTATATCCCGATAAAGCTATCGTCCTCAACAGTATAACGAACATTTCCTCGCGGACAATATTATCTTCCGGGTAAAAATATTCGCCAAATCCGGGTATCAGTCCGAGCTTTTTGGCTATTCCGACTTCGCTGCTGTAATAAGCATCGCCGGGGACGTCAGCATAATTTGTTCCCCATTCGGCATTAAGGCCAAAGGCTCTTACGACCATAATAATGAAGTCCTTGCGCTTCATGTATTCCGTCGGGAAGAACAAACCGTTTCCGTCGCCGAGAATTATTTTCCTTTCGTACAATTCATCGATGGCATCCGCCGCCCAGGAAAAATCCGGGCCGATATCCAGGAAATAAGCTGAATGCCCTGAGGCGATAATGCGGCCTTCACTCTCGTTATGCAAACGGTCAAGCGCGGTTACCATATATTTTACCTTTTCTGGGTTTTTTACGCTGCTGTCGATATATTCGGCGGTTTGTCCCTGTTCTTTTCTTACCAGGGCTACCAGGTTTTCAGCGATAATGTTTGAGCCGCGCATTATCGCTTCATCCTTGCCGAAACGGTAAACAGCGTAATAACAGGTATCCGGATCATTATCCGTCCATGTCAGTTTTATGCCTTCGGAAACGGCTTCAACCTTTCCCCATCCGGGCATATCCGGGGCCCTACCGCCTTTCCACGGCATAACGGGAACCAGCGCCTTTGTTGACCAAAGGTCGTTTTTAATGGCGGAAACAACCTGCTGTTTCCCCGTATCGGTAAAATTATTTGCCCTGAAAAGAATGCTTCCCATAATCCGGGGCTGGGCAACATTATATTTTAACTGGTTCGAAAACTCCGTAAGAGCATTGCTGCCTTTAAAATACCGATCGCTGTCGTCATTTATTTTATACAGTGCCTGCCCGACATACAGATGCACGTTTTTGCCTTTCACAACGTCGGCCCACCATGACGTAAGCTCGCCGTATGACGCGTT
Organism: Clostridiales bacterium DTU069; assembly: GCA_001512485.1. GTDB lineage: Bacteria > Bacillota > Clostridia > DSM-8532 > DSM-8532 > DTU069. The sequence continues at coordinate 137,612 of LFRV01000074.1, forward strand.
TCGGTTGGCAAACGTAAAATACACCTGCGGCGCAATATAATCTATAAGTTCTTCTTCGACCCATCTCTTCGTATCGGCAAAAGCACTGTCATAATTAGTAATGCTTGAAGAGGTGTTTGAGCCGTCCGGATACCCGTCCTTCTTGTTTGCCCATATTCCCATAGGGCTGATCCCGAATTTTACCCAGCTTTTCGACGCGCGGATTTTCTCAGACAGTTCCTTAACAAGCAAATATGTATTATTCCTTCTCCAATCCTTTATATCTGAAAACCCGTCCGGGTTATATTTCGTGTATGTCTGTTTATCGTCAAGTTCCCCAAAGGTACGCTCGTAGTAAAAATAATCGTCAAAATGAATGCCGTCAATATCATATTTCTCAACAATTTCCATAACCCTGTCAATAACCCATTTACGCGCTTCGGGGATTCCAGGGTCAATAACATACCTGTTCATCGCTTTCCTTATCCATTCAGGATGATCTTTGTACACGCTTTTCGGTATATTCAGCGATGCGGTTGTATCCTTATCGGTATACATTGACACACGATACGGGTTAACCCAGGCATGAAGTTCAATATTCCTCATGTGAGCCTGTTCTATAACAAATTCAAGCGGATCAAAACCGGGATCCTTACCGAACGTACCCGTCAAATACCGTGACCACGGAACCAGATCGGATTTATAAAGGGCATCTCCTTCAGGGCTTACCTGGAAAAATATCGCGTTTATATTCATAGACGCAGCCATATCAAGAAGCGATATCAATTCTTCCTTGCTCTTTTGCACGCGCTCGCCGGTGTCTTCGATATCTCTTGTTTCCTTCGAAGGCCAATCCAGGTTAAGTACGGTGGATATCCACATCCCTCTAAGATGCCTTTTTGAGACAAGCATTTCGGCAGGTATGTAATGATCATATGGCTCCCACGGTGAAGCTGCCGCATTCAATGACAATAGAACCATAACCGCTGCCAGAAAGAGTAACATCAGTGACTTTTTCATAAGTACCCCCGGTCTTTAACATAAATATTCGGGCAAAAATGCCTCAAACGAGAAAAGAAGTGCAGAGTCAATAACGGATAAAATGCCGGGCTATTGACATAATTAATTATACCATATGGGCTACCAATAAAAAACTGTTTTTATTAGGGACCCGCGGAAATAATGTTCTAAACCTACTCATTGAACTTTGCTTATCCTCGCTCAGACTGTACATCTCTAGGCTTCATTCCGCTATAGTTTCCGTTATTGTACAAAAGTTCTTCCGAGTAGCCCTTGAGAATTATGACGAAAGCCAGCGGGTGGTTCGGGTTTTTTCGGTGACGACGGGCGACATGCTCCGAAGCCCTGCTGCCCACAGGGAACTGTGGAGCGGGTTAATGAGCGACCCGGAATATGTAGACCTCTCAATAGAAAAATGAACAAGATCCGGAGCGTGGTGTTGGTACGTGCTTTGTCGCCCCAGGAATCCGAAACATCCGAACCAGGACCCGCGGAAATAATGTCGAAAGCCTTCCTTTTGAACTATTGTACAATAACGTCAACAAGGGGCTTCATTTGCAAGAGCTGTACAGTTCAGCTCGGGCAAGTCGAAACTCGCAAAAATGCTTTGAAAAATTTTTGCAGGAAGCATTTTTGCTCAGACAGTCAACTTGCTTATCCTCGCTCTGACTGTACATCTCTAGGCTTCATTCCGCTATAGTTTCCTTATATTGTACAATAGTTCTTTCAAGTCACCTGTGATAGTTACGCAGAAAAGACAGCGGGTGGCTCGGGTGTTTTCGGTGACGACGGGCGACATGCTCCAACGCCCCGCTGCTTACAGGTAACTGTGGAGCGGGTTAATGAGCGACCCGGGATATGGAGACCTCTCCGTAAACGTAAATCATGATCTGAAGCGTGTTGTTGGTATGTGCTTTGTCGACCTAGGAACCCGAAACACCCGAAACAGGACCCGCGGGAATAATGCAATAACACAGCGGGTGGTTTACGGGTCGAGCCATTGCTGCCGCGTTCCGGTTGGTACGCGGCTCTGGTTCGGGTGCTTTCGGTAACGGCGGCGGCATGTTCGGTGTTATAAACACCTTTGATGTTGGTAAATAATAGTCAGGTGTAAAGTATAAGAAATTTGGAGTGTAATAAAATGCAGATTAAGGACATAATGAAAAAAGATTTTTTATCGGTCAAGGAAGACGATTTAATTGAAAAAGTATTGGATATTATGCGCGAATCCAAAATAAACAGTTTACCAGTCGTGAACAGTAACGGCCTGTTGGCCGGCATTGTCGTCAAAGCCGATATTTTTCGATTTATGATACAGCCCGGTCATTATGATTCGTGCCCTGTCGATTGGGTAATGTCCAAAAATGTATTAACAATCAGTCCGGACAGCAGTATAAAAGAAGCTGCAAAAAAACTCCTGGACAACCATATCGTTGCAATGCCCGTTTTGGATAACGACAAACTTGTCGGTATGATTACGATTGAAGAATTGCTCGCGTATTATATGGAGAATGACAACTCATAAAGAGTTTGTTACTGCCCGGCAGAAGGCTGTGTGCCTTCTGTCTCCGTTTCTTCCGCGCCATTAGTTTCCGTTTCGTCCGGTTCGGTTTCAACAGTTGAAACCGAAGTAATAAGCCATTGATCAACCCGTGTGTTGTATGTATATAAAAATCGAAGCACATTTTGCCCCTGCTTCAAATACTCCTGGTTAGCGTTTTCCGTCAATTCAACATTCACACGGACCAAAACCTGCATTTCCCAATCGGGAGTATCGGACGGATTTATCTCGATTACAGGCTGTTTTTGTTCTTCTCCTTCATAAACGGGTTCAATAGACGCTACATTTCCGTCAAAGAAGTCTGAAAACATTTTAAGCGACCACGCTTTATCCCAAAACCTGCAATTTGATTCACTTTTCAGGAAGGCTACGGGATAATCCTTTTCGGCAACATTATGTATCCACTCCATTGTCGCGTTTTGAATAGGCGTTTGGTTTATCTGTGATTTCAAAACGGTAATGAACCGGAGTTTGTCATTGAGCTCGTTTTGTAAAGACTCGATTTGGATTTCAAGTTCTTCTATTTTTTCATTTCCGGTTTTTATCTGATTATTAAGTTCTTCGATTTGCTTTTCCAACCTGCTCTTATCTTCGTTAAGGGCCATGTTAATGCGTCCGAGCGCTTCAATGCTCGCCTGGCTGTTTTCCCCCATTGAAACAAGGCTTTCCCTGTCCCATAAAAGATAATTCAATGCAATAAATACAAAGATAATAAACAATGAAGTAACAACTACAACAAAACGTTTCATTACCTATCCCTCCTAACAAGAGAGGCGAAGATTAAAAAGCCTGCAGGCATTATCCGCTGTCGCCTGCGCAACCTGTTCAAATTTCATATTCCTTATTTCCGCGATTTTTTCAATAATAAACGGGAGATAACCCGAGTCGTTCCTTTTTCCTCTATGGGGAACCGGAGCCATGTACGGGCTGTCCGTTTCGACAAGGAGCCTGTCGATAGGTATATATTTAGCTACTTCAACGGGTCTTTTTGCGTTTTTAAAAGTAACAGCGCCTCCTAAGGCTATGTAAAAGCCGGCATCCAGAACTTCCCTGGCCATTTCGACACTCCCCGGGAAACAGTGAAAGACGCCGCCTGCCAAACCGGCGTTTTCTGCTTTAATAATGTCTATTACATCCTTGTGCGCATCCCTGTCGTGAATTATCAATGGAAGCTTTAATTCCTTCGCAAGACCGATATGTGTGGCAAAACATTCTTTTTGTGCTTTCCTGGGGGAAAAATCATAATAATAATCCAGTCCGACCTCGCCAATTGCAACTACTTTAGCCGATCTCGACATTTCGCGTATGGTATCCAGCGATGTGTTTGAATATTCCGCGGCCTCATGCGGATGTGTACCGAGCGCGGCATATAATAAACCGTATGACTCGGACAATTCCAAAACTTTGCGCATCGAAGCCAGATTTGTTGAAGGGTTTACAACCGCCGCAACACCCTGGCTTTCTATCCTTTTCATTACCATGTCCCTGTCAGCGTCAAATTTTTCATCATCGTAATGAGCGTGGGAATCAATCAACATATTTCACCCATCTTTTTTATGAATCACACAAGAAATTACTCGTGTTGTCCCGTTGTTCGCCGGCCGTTTAAATCCGTTACAAGTCGTCATTCTATGAAATACGGCTGCCTAAAGGTATATCCGCGTCTACAGTGGCTAAAACGAGTTTTTCATCTTTTCCGTAAACCGCGGCGAGTATCATTCCCTGTGATTCTATGCCCATGAGCTTAGCGGGTTTCAAATTTGCTATCATTATTACATTTTTCCCGACTAATTCTTCAGGCTTATAAAACTTAGCGATACCCGATACAACCTGACGGGTTTCAATTCCAATATCAAGTTTGAGCTTAAGCAGTTTTTCCGACTTTTCAACCTTTTCGCATTCGATAACGCGGGCAACTCTTAAGTCAAGCTTTGCAAAATCGTCTATTCCTACCTGCGGCAGAATTCCGGGAATATTTTGAGCGGCATTCGCAGGCGCGTTTATTTTTTCAAGTTCGGCCAACTCCTTTTCCACATCAATTCTCGGAAAGATTGGATTCCCCGGGCGAACCGGATTTGTTCCACTGTATTTTCCCCACTTAAACGCGCTTTCCCAGCTACGGCAATTCTCGCAAACTCCCATTAGTTCCCATATTTTAAGCGGAGTTTCGGGCATGAACGGTTGTATCAGTATTGATACAATCCGTATGCTTTCCGCGAGGTTATACAATACCTGCGCGAGCCTCGGCTTTTTATCTTCATCCCTTGCCAATATCCACGGCATTGTTTCATCAATGTACTTGTTCGTGCGCGATATTGCTTTCCATATTTCACTAAGGGCTGTGCTGAACTGAAGCTGATCAAGAAGTTCTTCAACTTTACTCGGAGTGCCTGTAACAACACTTATCAGGTCATCGTCCGGATCACCGGCCAGTTTTTCTTCGGGCAGCGTTCCGTTAAAGTATTTTTGAATCATCGCGACTGTTCTGCTTACGAGATTGCCCAGATCATTCGCAAGATCGGAATTAATCCTTTGAATCAGCGCTTCATTTGAAAATACGCCGTCGGACCCGAAAGGAACCTCCCTTAACAGGAAATAGCGTATCGCGTCCAGTCCGTACTTTTCTATAAGTATTACCGGATCTATAACGTTTCCTTTTGATTTCGACATTTTACCGCCTTCAAGAACGAGCCATCCATGTCCGTATACCTGTTTCGGAAGAGGAAGATCAAGAGCCATAAGCATCGCGGGCCAGATAATAGTGTGAAAGCGAACAATTTCCTTACCGACAAGATGCACGTCCGCAGGCCAGTAACGTTTAAAATCCGAGTCGTCTTCCGAAAGATAACCGAGCGCCGTTATATAATTCGACAAAGCGTCAATCCATACATAAACAACATGCTTTTCATCAAATGTAACGGGAATTCCCCACTTGAACGACGTTCTTGAAACACAAAGATCTTCAAGGCCGGGCTTGATAAAATTGTTTATCATTTCATTTTTTCTTGACACCGGCTGAATGAAATCAGGGTTTTCTTCAAGATGCCGGATCAGGCGGTCCTGATATTTTGAAAGACGGAAAAAATAACTTTCCTCTTTAGTCAATTCGACTTCCCTGCCGCAGTCGGGGCATTTGCCGTCAACGAGCTGGGTTTCGGTCCAGAATGATTCACAAGGCGTACAGTACCAGCCCTCATACTCACTTTTATATATATCGCCCTGATCATAGAGCTTCCTGAAAATTTTCTGAACAGTTTCAACATGACTTTGATCGGTAGTGCGGATAAATTTGTCGTTGGTTATTTTCATCAATGACCATAAATCCTTTATCCCGGCAACTATGCGATCGACATATTCCTGCGGCGATACGCCTTCCTGCTCGGCAACACGCTGTATTTTCTGCCCGTGCTCGTCTGTTCCGGTCAGAAACATCACATCATAACCCTGAAGCCTTTTGTATCTTGCCATGGTGTCCGCCGCAACGGTAGTGTAGGAATGCCCGATATGGAGCTTCCCGCTTGGATAATATATAGGTGTCGTTATATAATACTTTCCGCGTTTCACAATTAATCCTCCCGTATATATTTGCTGTTAGAGCGCCCACGGTCTGTTTCCCCGGTAATACACATTTATGATGTCCTTATATATAGTCAATTACACAGGGCTTAATAATGCATAGAGTATAATCCTCTATCTATACTAACTTAATCCGCTGTTTTTTTCAAGCTGCAGCATTGCGACGCCAGTCTGTCACTTGGTTATTTCTGTCAGGATACCGATAAAAAAAGAACTGCTGCGCAATAACTGAAACAGGACAGGTTTCCTTTTATTGTACAGTAGTTCTTCACGTTTATTTGTACGTCTGAACAGCAACTAAATATCAAACACCATGAAAAGGACAATTTTGATACAACCGCCCAAACAGCGGGGATAATCATCTATCCAATATTTCCCCATCCGTTGAAATTGTTACGACCTGCCACGGGATAAACTTGCCGCTGTCTATTAGTGCCTTTTTTACCGAGTTTTCAATGCCTCCGCAGCATGGAACCTCCATACGCACGACAGTTACGCTCTTGATGCTGTTATTCTTTATTATTTCCGTCAGCTTTTCGCTGTAATCACCTTCGTCGAGTTTAGGGCAGCCTATAAGTGTTATCCTGTTTTTCATAAACCTGTTATGAAAATCACCATGCGCAAATGCCGTGCAATCGGCGGCAATTAACAGGTTCGCGTCGGTAAAATAAGGCGCGTTAACCGGAACAAGTTTAATCTGAACAGGCCACTGCGTAAGCTGGCTTGTATTTTCGGCGGTTTCGTTACGGGTGCTTATTTGGCTGTCCCTCCGGATAGTCTTAATATTTCTTCCGGGACATCCGCAGGGAATGGATGCCGCCTGTTTTTTCAGCATGTTTTCCTGGACCGCCGCTTCGTTATACTCCGCCGCCTCACGCATCTCAAAACTTATCGCGCCGGTCGGGCAGACCGGAAGGCAATCCCCCAAACCGTCACAGTAATCGTCACGCAAAAGTTTCGCTTTTCCGTCTACAATACCTATAGCTCCTTCGTGGCAGGCATCAACACACAGCCCGCAGCCATTGCACTTGTCTTCATCTATCTTTATTATTTTACGAATCATTTATTACACCTCTTTCTTTTTAGATTTTGCTATTGATTCTATGGTTTAAGTTTAATATACTGAATATAATAAGTCTGTTGTAAATACAACGAAAAAAGATTTTTATGAAAAAATATACAGAATTATTAATAACAGTTCCATTATTTAAAGATATTAAAGTGTCTGATCTGCAGCCTCTGCTGGCATGCCTGTCGCCAAAACTCGAACGGTACGAAAAAAATGATATCGTTTTTATGAGCGGCGACAGCATCAACAGCTTTGGTATTGTCTTGTCCGGGCAGGTCCAGGTTATTCTGGAGGACTTCTACGGGAACAGAAGCATTCTTGCCCAGGTTGGCAAAGGCAACTTATTCGGAGAAGCCTTCGCGTTCGCCGAAAATAAATCTCTTCCGGTATCCATAATTGCGGCGGCCGAAAGCGAACTGCTTTTTATCGACAGCCGCAGGATTACTTCTCCCTGCTCGAATTTATGTATATATCACCGGCAGTTGATACAAAACATGATGAATATCCTCGCGCTGAAAAATATAACGCTGACGCAGAAAATTGAATTGGTTTCGAAAAGAACCACCCGCGAAAAACTTTTGGCTTATCTGTCCTATGAAGCGCAAAAAGCGGGAAAAAGCAGTTTTCGCATTCCTTTCGACCGCCAGGGTCTTGCCGATTACCTGGCTGTTGACCGGAGCGCAATGTCGGCTGTGCTGAGCAATCTAAAAAAAGAAGGTATAATAAACTTCCATAAAAATAAATTTGAACTGCTGAAACAGCGGAAGAAATCGCTTTAGCAATTTCAACACATCCAGAACTGCCGCTGTTCAAAATATTTCAAACAATCGACTCACTCTTCATCTAAATATTAATAAAAATTTTACTGCCGGCGGTTGACAGGTTAATTTTTTTATTGTATTATTGTATTAAGCACTTAATACAATAATACAAAGGAGTGATTAAATGCCTTGGGAACTGAAAGCCGATCGCCCCATCTACGCGCAGCTCATTGAACAGATTGAACTGAAAATCTGTTCAGGAATATACGCGCCGGGCTCAAGGCTTCCCTCGGTCCGTGACCTTGCGCGGGAGGCCTCGGTTAATCCTAATACAATGCAAAGAGCTCTCGCGAAACTGGAAGAAGACGGACTGCTTTATTCCACCCGCACAAGCGGCAGGTTCGTAACGGAGGATGATAACGTGATTTATCAGGTAAAAAATAAACTGGCGCAGGAACAGATACAGGATTTTTTGAAAAAAATGAAACAGCTGGGTTTTGAAAACAAAGAAATATTAAGCATGCTGAAAACAATGCTGGAAGAGGTGAAACGATGAATACCATTCTTGAGTGCAAAAACCTTACAAAAAGTTTCGGAACGACAAAAGCTCTTGACGGCGTTAACCTTACGATAGAACGAGGCAGGATCGTCGGCCTTCTTGGACCTAACGGCAGCGGGAAGACCACGTTTATAAAAATATGCAACGGGCTGCTGACCCCGACATCCGGCGAAGTTCGGATAAATGGGTTTAACCCCGGTGTCGAAACTAAAAAAATAGTATCATACCTGCCTGAAAAGAATTATTTGAACGATTGGATGAAGGTTTCGCAGATTATACGGTTCTTTCAGGATTTTTATGAGGATTTCAGCCCGGAAAAAGCATATGACATGCTAAAAAGGCTTAATATTGATCCGAACAGCAGGTTAAAAACCCTGTCGAAGGGGACTAAGGAAAAAGTCCAGCTAATCCTCGTTATGAGCCGCGACGCGGAGCTGTATCTCCTTGATGAACCTATCGGAGGCGTTGATCCTGCCGCCCGCGACTATATCCTCGATACAATTATAACGAACTACAATGAAAACGCTGCCGTTATCCTGTCGACACACCTCATTGCTGATATTGAGAAGGTACTGGACGACATTGTTTTCCTTAAGGAAGGGCAGGCAGTCTTAAACAAAACAGTGGATGAAATCCGTGATGAATACGGAAAGTCGGTAGACGCATTGTTCAGGGAGGTGTTCAAATGTTAGCGAAACTGTTGAAATACGAATTTAAAGCCACCGCACGCTGGTTTATACCTATATACGCCGCTCTTATTCTGTTCGCATTGATAAGCCGGGTCTTGCTTCATAATGATCCGTTTGTGCTGAAAGAAGCTTCAAGCTTTTTGCAAATTGCCGTTTTCCTGTCAATGTTCATATATGTGTTTTTATTTATCGGGATAATGGTCGTGACGCTTGTTGTCATGATTCAGAGGTTTTACAAAAGCCTCCTGGGTGATGAAGGATACCTGATGTTTACATTGCCGGTACAGACATGGAAGCATCTTGTGAACAAACTGCTGATTGCCATTCTTTGGAACCTGTTAAGCGCCGCTATTGGCATGGTCTCGATTATGCTGCTTGTACCTGCTCAGGAATTGAAAGAACTCGGCTCATTGCTTATGTATATTAAGGAGTATTTGGGAACAATGGGATATTTCTCAATTCCTCTGCTTTTTCTCGCATCAATTGTTTTCAGCATAGTTCAAATGTACACGGCAATTGCGTTGGGGCATCTTTTCAGGAAACATAAACTTCTGGCGTCTTTTGGGATGTATATAGGTATAAATACCGTAAGCCAGATTGTCTTTATACTGATTATTCTTTTTTTCCAGTATTATTTAACCTCGCTGTCCGGACCTGTGCCCTCTTTGCACCCGAGCCACATTAATATGTTAATTCTGGTAACCGGTATTATTTTGGCTGTATTAACAGCCGTATGCTTTATCGTAACCAATATTATTCTGAAACGGAGACTAAATCTTGAATAAACATTTAAGCGCTTAAAAAGTCAGCGCAAAAGCGGCCTTAACCCTCATCATCATAAAACGCCGCTTTCCTGCAAAAGCCCTTCGGGGCTTTTTTAATTTAAAACGTAAAGATGCTTTCCCTAAAATATCCGTGGATAAAGAACGCATCCCGCGACGCGCGTCTACCTGCTGATTGCTCGAAGGTATTCAAGATTGCTTTTTAATTTTTCATACGTTTCCTGTTCGTTTGAAAAGTCCTCAACCGATAAAAAACCGTTATAACCGGCTGTTTTTAAATCGCCGCACAGTCTTTTCAAATCGGCATAACCTTTTTTTAACGACGTCCAGCGGGGTTCCCATATATCCGAGCCATGCCCGTCCTTTCCTGTCATTTCCCATATCGCGTTTTTAACATGGACATGGGCGAGATAATCACCGAGTAGTTCAATGCCGAGCCTGTAGTTTTCAAAACCTTCATGCACCATATTGCCCGGATCAAATATGACCCCTATATAGTTAGGGTCAAAGTTAGAAACAAGGCGGTAAGCGGCGCTCGCGCTCGGTATAATGTTTTTCATATGAATTTCATAGCATACCTTAACGTTGTGCTCTTTGGCCATTTTTTCAATTATTTTTGTCTGCTCTGCAACCCTGTTGAAAAGAGCCCTGTAGTTTTCGGTCCCGTCGTAATTTGGCGTGAATACGCGAATATTTCCGCATCCGTTAATATTTGCGGCTTTCATTACCTTCTCAATGCTTTCTGTATCCCACGGAGTAAGATATGTTGTAAGGAAATATGTCTCGATACCGTGCCTGTCGCAGATTTTCTTTACATCCCCGGCTATTTCGGAAATTTCCGCTATATCCAGCGTGCTTTTGTTATATGTCCAATACCTGTTCTCATACGTGTAATTATCAGGTTTCCGTTCCGGGGCGGGTTCACCGACCCTCCACTCAACACCGTCGTAACCTAACTCATTAAGAATTTTTACTGTTTCCTCAATGCCATATTCAGGCATGCTCACGCTAAATACTCCGATTTTCATTTTAATCCCCTCTTTTCGGTTAGGATAACAGCTTAAAATACTACCGCTGTACCGGTTTGCGGAATATTTCAATTAACTTCTGCAACAAGCTGTCTGGCTTCATCATACGCCTGCTTTGTCCGTTCGTCAAAGCATACAACAACAACCTTGTCTATACTGCTGTTTTCTTTGAGGAACCCGCAAATTTCCCGCATCGCAATTTCCGCCGCGCGTTTTAGCGGGAACCGGTAAGCACCCGTACTGATTGAAGGAAACGCGATTATCTTTAGCCCGTTGTTAACAGCAAGTTTCAGAGAGTTCCTGTAACACGAAGCCAGCAGGCGATCCTCGTCATTTGCCCCTCCTTGCCATATTGGACCTACGGTATATATTACATGCTTCGCGGGCAGTTTATAGCCTTTTGTGATCTTTGCTTCTCCCGTTTCGCAGCCGTTCAGCCTGCGGCATTCTTCCAACAGTTCCGGACCGGCGGCCCTGTGAATGGCGCCGTCAACTCCGCCGCCACCAAGAAGCGTCTTATTTGCCGCGTTCACAATAGCATCAGCTTTAACCTTTGTAATATCACCCTGAATTATTTCAATGCGTTCCATTCCTTTTCCCTCCCTTTCTCCGTTAACTGTCATTATACAACATATTCCGGGATAATGTATATTTGATCAGATAACTCAGGACCCGCGGGAACAACGCCGAAACATAGCGGGTGGTTCGGATGTTTTCGGTGACGACGGGCGACACGCTCCAACGCCCTGCTGCCTACAGGCAACTGTGGAGCGGGTTATTGAGCGACCCGGGATATGGAGACCTCCGTGCGAAAATAAAAAATACCCGAAGCGTGTTATCGGTATGTGCTTTGTCACCCAAGGAAACGAAACATCCGAACCAGGACCCGCGGGAATCACAAGGATGCGCAGTTGCCGGTTTGAAGCAAATTGAAGCAATTCAGGCAAACTGTTGCAGGGGTTTCTGATTATAATGATCGAGTATAAGGTTCACTGTATCAATATCATAAATTTTCCGTTCAAGACAGAACGCGATAATCAAGTCAAAGATTTCGCTGCTCGATAAGCTGAACCCGCATGATTCCAATAAAGCATCCGCTTCCTCCCGCGTCAGCTCCAGAGCGAGGCAAAGGGAAATAACCGTATTTTTACCGGGACGGTAATCCTTATTTGAACGAATCTTTGAAAAATGCCTCCGGTCAATGCCGGCCTTTTTATAAACTTCGGAATCAATTAAATTTCTTTCATCTATGTAACGAAAAAGCAGTGACTTAAAAGAAGGCTTCTTCTTACTAAAAATGAAATCTTCCATTTCGCTTTCAAATGTTCCGGGGTATGCTTCCGCCGCCCTTAATACTGCATCTTCGAAAATCGAAAGCGATTTCGTTGCCAGGTTCTCCTCAAGATATTTTTCCAGTTGTTCCAGGATTCTTTTTATATCCATAAACAAATACCGCTTTGAAAATGTCGCCTTTCAGGCGACCATTTTGTTGTTTTTTCCAGGTATTATTATACCATAATTATTTTAGAAAGGGATGTGCGGTATGAAGAAAGGTTTGACGGAAATAGTTTTTATACTCGACAGAAGCGGTTCCATGGCAGGCCTTGAAAAGGATACAATAGGTGGTTTTAACGCTTTTGTGGAAAAACAGATGGAGCAAAAAGGCGAGGTAAGGGTTACCGCAGTTCTGTTCGATAATTACTATGAGCTTTTATGGAACGCTGTCAGGGCGGAAGAAGCAAAGCTTACCGAGAAAGAGTATTTTGTCAGGGGAAGCACCGCTCTTTATGACGCTGTGGGCAAAACAATCCTTGACATAAGCAGCCGGATCGATTATACGACGGAAAGTGAACGGCCGGAAAAGGTTATTTTTGTTATTATTACCGACGGATTGGAAAACTCCAGCAGGGAATTCACACACAATAAAATAAAGCAGTTGATTCACCACTATCAGCACAAACATAACTGGGATTTTCTGTTTTTCGGCGCAAACATCGATGCGGCCGCGGAAGCGGATCATATCGGCATTAACTGTTGCAACGCGTTTAACTTTGAGGCGACCTGCGATGGAGTAAGAACGATGTATGAAAAAGTCAGCGAAGCCGTTTCGGAAAAAAGGAACGAAGATATGTAAAATAGGAGCGGACTAATCCGCTCCTTTTATCCTGAATTAATTTTTTTACAAAGCCCGGTTAATCCCGGAAAAGCTATTTATTGCCCAGGTATATGCACTGTCCCGGTTCAGTTTGATATTCGACTGTTTCTCCGTTCTGCACCCTTACAGCGCATTTGTTTCCCGCCAGCGACAACAATTTCGCTCTGACAAGTTTACCGTTTTCCCAATAAATATCCACTTCAAATCCGCCCCTCGCCCTCAGGCCCTTAACATAACCGTCAGGCCATGCCTTCGGAAGTGCGGGCAGTATGTGAATCGTACCATCATGGCTTTGAAGCAGCATTTCCGCAATACCCGCAGTCGCGCCGAAATTGCCGTCAATCTGAAAAGGAGGATGATTATCAAACAGGTTCGGAAGCGTGGACTTTTTCAACAATTCGATTATATTTTCGTAAGCATTGTCGCCATCCTGAAGCCTTGCCCACATATTGATAATCCATGCCCTGCTCCAGCCGGTATGGCCTCCTCCGTGGGCGAGCCTCCTTTCGAGCGTAATTCTTGCCGCTTTGGCGAGTTCGGGTGTTCCATTGACGGTAATCTGCCTTCCCGGAGTCAGCGCAAAGAGATGGGATATATGCCTGTGACCCGGTTCGGCCTCTTCGTAATCTTCCGACCATTCCATTATCTGACCGTATTTTCCTGTTTCAATCCTTGGAATACGCTCCCGAACATCCTTAAGTGATTTAGTAAATTCATCATCAACGCCTAATATTGAAGCAGCGTTTATGCAATTCGTAAACAGTTCGTAAATAATCTGGCTGTCCATCGATGGTCCCATGCACAGGCAGCCGCTCTCTCCGCTTGGAAGAATATATGTATTTTCCGGGGATACGGAAGGGCATGTGACAAGCCTTCCTTTATCATCTTCTATAAGGTAATCGAGGATAAATTCCGCCGCTTCCTTCATTACAGGATATGCCTGTTTTAAAAATTCTGCATCCCTGCCGAAATCATAGTGTTCCCATAAATGGAGGCAAAGCCATGCCGCGCCCATGGGCCAGTAAGTCGCAGGTATATATATGTCCTGCGGCGCCGTATCTCCCCATATATCCGTATTATGATGGGCAGTAAATCCCCTGCATCCGTACATTACCCTTGCGGTTCTTCTACCGGGCTCGCGCATCCTTTCGATAAGGTCAAAAAGCGGCTTATGACATTCGGCAAGATTACAGTTTTCCGCCGGCCAATAATTCATTTGAGCATTAATATTAATCGTATATTTACTGTCCCACGGCGGCAGATAGTCTTTATTCCAAATCCCCTGCAAGTTTGCCGGCAAAGTCCCGGGCCTGCTGCAGGATATCAATAAATAGCGCCCGAACTGGAAATAAAGGCCGATAAGCTCATTATCCTTTACGCCTTTTCTGATATTCTCCAGCCTCTCATCAGTTGGAAGCATATGTCTTGATTCGTCTGAATCCGCATCATTTATATTAAACTCGACTCTCCTGAAGAGCTTCCGGTAATCGTTGATATGTTCCGCGAGTAATTCGTCATAGGAATGCTTCTGGGCGTTATTGATAAAATCCAGTGATGTCTTTAACGGATCTTCGTATCTGAAAGATGTCGCAGCGGATATAAACAATGTAACATTTACCGCATCTTCAACAACGAGGTGTTCGCCGATTATACGGACATTTCCCTGCTCCGCGGCGGCTCTGATGCAAAACGCAAATCTTACACCGCCTTCCCCTCCGCATTTTTCACTTATAACAAGAGTATTGTCTGAAACCGGGGTCACTTTTTCAAAATACCTGGCCCTTCGTAGTATGCATCTGAAAGAAATCCTTTCAGGTCCGCCGCATTTTATCCTCATTACGATAACCTGATGAGGCGCACTCGAAAAAATCTCGCGGGAATATGACGTATCTCCGACGGTATATTCGACTCTTGACACCGCCTGTTCTATATCCAGTTCCCTTTTGTAATCACGGTAATGATCATGCCCGTCAAATTCAATATATACATCGCCCAACGGCTCGTAGTGCCTCTGTCCTTCAGGGACACCCGAAAGAGCCATTGCCGCGAGCCTCTCGGCTTCACGGATTTTCCCGTTTTTAATAAGCTCCCTGATTTTCGGCAGGTTCTTAAGCGCATCGGGATTATTCCTGTCTCTCGGCCCTCCGTACCAGACACTGTCCTCATTTAACTGAATCAGCTCTCTTTTTACCCCTCCGAACACCATTGCTCCAAGCCGGCCGTTTCCAATGGGCAAAGCTTCGTTCCAGCCGGTATATAAATCGGCGGGTTTTTTGTACCACAGCTTCAACTCTGGTTTGTTTTGGTAATTCATTTTTCTTTTTCCTTTCATAAAGGATTATGCTGCGAGCAGAATGCCGCACAGGCCGCCTGCGGCGGAAAACATCAATTATCACAATTAATTATAACATAATATAAAAATAACGTTGACAAAATGAGTTGTTTGTTTTATGCTTTAAAATACAAAGTACTTTATAATTTAAATAGAAAGGGTTGGTTATAATGGATGAAAAGGTTCTACAGCAGGCGGTAGACGACATTTCGGTTATAAAAGGAGTTATAGAGCGCACAGGAAAGTCCTTCGTATCATTCAGCAAAATATTCATATACTGGGGCATACTCTTTATTTTTAACTCCATAATAAATACTATGGGGTACAGCGGGAAATTTGAATTTTTCAGCACTTTATACAGTTATCCGGTACTGAATTTTATATTTCCCGTAGCGCTGACTGCAATCATCGCGATACTGATTTACAGGCAAGTATCGAAAAAAATGCCCCTGGTCGGGCTGGAGAAACAATTAATGAAGATTTGGCTGCTTATACTGATTATGAACGTTATTCCTCCCAAAATCAGCGTAAGCGTTATGGAACCGGCCGCACAGGTTGTTACAATACATACCGATCTTACCCCGACGTTGTTTTTCAGCCTGGCCGTCGCTCTGATAGCGACGTCATTGTTCACAGGATACAGGCAGTTGAAATATACCGGTGCCGTATATATATTTATCAGCCTTTTATATGCATATGTAATACCGGCGTCTGCGAATGCAATCACTTTGCTTCAGCTTCCGTATATTTTAGCGCTTCCCTTTACCTTTATTTATACCGGGCTTTTCCTGAAATCCAGGCAGGCAAGGAGTGAATAAATTGGATATTAATCATATACCGGACATATTTCAATCAAAACTTCGGATAGCGTTGGTATCCTGCCTGATCACGGGAGCAAAAAGCTTCAGGGAACTGAAGGAAGTCACCGGGGCAACGGACGGAAACCTAAGCGTTCATCTTACAAAACTCCAGAAAGCAGGATATATCGTTATCCGTAAAGATTTTTTCAACAATAAACCCCGGACCGAATACGAATTGACGCAAAAGGGAAGGAATGAGTTTATTGAATATGTAAACAGGCTGCAGCAGATTGTAAATGGCTATAACCCCCCTGAAAACAATAAGTAACCATGTTATAAGTAAATTTTTTCGGTGGCTATATTATTGCAGAATATGCTGTCATGCTCAACAAAAATAATTGTGGGCTTAAACTCGAGCAGTAAATTCTCGATCTGCATACGGGATATTACATCAATAAAATTGAGCGGTTCATCCCATATATGAAGATGTGCTTTTTCGCAAAGACTTTTTGCGATAAGCACTTTTTTCTTTTGCCCTTCGCTGAAGTTTTCGATATCCTTTTCAAACTGAATCCTGGAAAAATCGAGTTTTCGAAGAATAGCCTTGAAAAGGCTTTCATCTATCCCATGCCGCAGCGCGTAATCGGTTAAGTTTCCGCTCAGGTATGATGTGTCCTGGGATACATAAGATATAAGCAAACGGCTCCCTTTTTCAAAACATCCGGTATATGATATTTCTTCCCCGCAGATGAGCTTTATAATGCTTGACTTCCCCGATCCGTTCTTGCCGCAGAGAGCAATACGATCGCCTTGGTTAACGGTAAAACTTATATTCCGGCAGACAGCTTTTTCTCCATAAAATATCGATACATCCTTTAACGACAAAAGAGTGTTTTTGTGATATACCAACTGGCTGAGCTTAAGGGGCTGAGAAATTTCAATGTTTTTCAGCAGCTTTGACTTTTCCGCTATTGCTGCGTTCTGCCTTGCTTCGATTACCTTCGCTCTTTTCATCAGCTTCTTTGATTTCACTCCTTCATACGGACGACGGCCTATGCTTTTTTCAGTTTTATCAGGATCAAAACCGATTTTACTTTTCTCTGCAGCATCAGCCCAACCTGATTTTTCTCTCGCGCTTTTCATAAGACGGCTGATCTCTTTTTTAAGTTTTTCATTTTCCGCAAGCTCAAAACTATCCTGCCGCTCTTTATTAAGCAGCCATGATGAGAAATTACCCTGCTGAATTTCAATATTCATTTTGTTAAGTGACAGAATATGGTCTACACAGCCGTCAAGAAACGCCCTGTCGTGAGATACCACTATGAAGCCCTTTTTACTGTTCAGGTAATTGCTTACTATTTCTCTGCCGCGCATATCCAGGTGGTTAGTCGGTTCGTCAATAAGCAGGAAATTGTTTTCCTTCAAAAAAAGCGCAGCAAGCAATACCTTCGTCTTTTCACCATTCGAAAGTGTTGCAAACGGGCGGTACAATACATCTTCATCAACTTCAAGAAGCGACAGCTCGCGTAAAAGCTCCCAATGCATATGATCTGCACTTATTCTTTCAACGACATCAATAGTGTTTATGCTTTCATCTTCAACTATATACGGAAAATACTCGAATTTTACGGAAGCCGTAATATTTCCGCTGTATTTGTATTTACCAAGAAGCAGATTCAAAAAGGTAGTTTTTCCCCTTCCGTTTCTTCCTATAAACCCCAGTTTCCAATCCGTATCTATCTGAAAGCTTACATTTTCGAAAATGTTATCGTAACTGCCTTCATAGGCGAAAGTCAGGTTTGAAACGTTTATAAGCGACATAACTTTATCCCTCACTTTCAACAAGTAAAAAACAGCAGAATCGAAATTAATCTAAAAGACGGATTACTCGACTTCACCTTTTATCAGTTTCTTTTCTTCCTGCCTGCGCTTCTTTTTGTTTTTCAGTTTATTTTCCTGTACCCTGGTCCGGGGGTTTATCACCCAACTGCTGCGGATTTTCTTCATATAATCGTAAGTGCTTTTCATTTTTTTCATATATATCACACTCCACAATATACTTTAGTTAATTAAAAAATCCGCAGACAACGATCGCCTGCGGATTTACTTCTAAAAATAACAGGATTTGAAGCAATAAAAAAACACGCTACCGATGCGTGTTAACAGCTTTTTCTATATGCATTGAGAGCTGGCAGACTTTATTGCCGACTGCCTTTCATGCCGCATGGTTGCCCGAAATAATCCGCACAGGCGACGCAATTAATCCCGTAACAAGGAATTTCTGTGTACCTGTGCCGATATTCAATTAACGAAATGCCGGTACAAACCTCTTCATTGCTTATAATACTCCTTCAATATATTCGATATGTTGCAGTACGCAATAACATCTATATTATATGGGTGTTTCAAAACATTGTCAACGGAATCCGGCATTTGATCATTATTCCCGGTTTAATCCGGCACATAAAAGCGGGCAGCGCAGGTTTTTTTCATTGGGTATTTTCGTCTTCAAAAAGCAGATTGCGGACGGTCTGCATGAACTCGGCCCAGTTAACGTCCTCCATATAGTGCACAAAGACAACTTCCTGTATTCCATGATGTTCTATAAACTGCGGAATATTCATCCCGGTAACGGCAGTACTGTAAAAGCGCGAATCTATTATGTATATTTCTTCGTAATGGGGCAGAAAGAACGGAGCAATGGCGTTTCCGAACGAATCTTTCATAATCAGCAGCTTCCTGCCGTTTTTCACATCCGTCTGAATAACCGACCACGTGCCGCCGCCGGAACTGATAAAGATTAAATACTTATCCTTTCCTTCCGCATAACTTAGGTCAATTACGTCGACTTCCCTGGGAGTGCTACCCGAATACCTGGTAAACCGGTTTTTCGTAAACGGCAGGTAAACCTGGATCGTATCGGGATTATTCTCCAGTTCTTTCGAAAGCGTTTTTGTATACGCGCTGCCGAGGAAATTATCCACGGTTACCGTTTCATACCGCTCAAGAGGAACGGCCTCTTCGCCGCGGGCCTTCATAAAAGCTTCATATGCGTAATACGCTCCGAGAGCCGTCCAATGATGATCGGTCCTGAAATAGATATATTCATCCTTATGCCTGCTTAAGGCGTCGAAAACATCAACGGCTGTAATATCCGGATGCAGCTTGCTGTTAATGTAAATCATCGCTTCATTCTGCGAGTCGGTCATGTCCCGGTAGCGTTTCATGAGCGTGAATTCCCCCGCCGTCGGCGCAATCATCGAATAAAGTTTTACCTTATCTCCGAGTTTCTCGTGATACATGTTTATTGTCTCGACATAATAATCGATCGCCTCTTTGTTGAAGCGGAACAGTTCTACGGCTTTCCCGTCTGCAAGAAGCCAATATCCCATGTTTCCGTCATCTTCAAGTTCAAGCCCCGGTTCCGCAGCATTTTCCCTTTTCTCTCCCTCGGTTTCAGTTCGCTCCTGCGGATCCTGTTCTTTGTTTTCGCTTCCGTCCGGAGTAGTTTCTTCACGGTTTTCGGGATCGTTTCCGGCTTCTTCGCCGGAAAAATCCGCATCATCGCCTGGAGACTGCGGCAGTTTATCCCTTTCCGCAACCACCAATACATAGCCCGAATTAACCGTAAAAGCGTCTTTTATATCCCTGCACATAAGTATCATTTCGTCGCGCATGATAAAGGTATCGTTATAATAATTGTTATAGTCTTCGAAATATTTCCCATTGAAAAAATCTGCGGCGGAAAAAACGGGCTTTCCGGCAAGTGCACGGTTTTCCACTTCGGATATTTCCGGCTTGTGAGTATTTATTAAATTGGCTGTTCCTAAAACGGCCAGCACCATAAAAAATATCAACGTTTCCGCATAAATTTTTTTCATTGCCTGCTCCTCCCCGCTAAAACTGGAAGTACAAAAACGGGTTATAGGTCTGCGAAACCAGAAATACGAGGGACACAATAAAAACTACGGTGTAAGCAAAAGGCTGACCTATATTTTGGATCCCCGCCGCAAGTTTTGACCGCTCTTCGATTTTCCTCTCGGTAATACCTGCCAGATATTTCAGTATAGGCGTACACGCCAGAATGCAAATCATAATGAAAACACAATTATTCTCGAAAAGGATTCTCGCATCCGGATCAATAAAGCTTCTCCCCGCCGTTCCGAAAAGAGCGCCGACGAAAACGAGCAGCCGCGCCGTATCTGTGAAATAGAAAAATGCCCATCCGATCAAAGTGACGATGACAAAGTATATTCTTGAAAACAAACCCGGTATGCGTTCCAGAAACCCTTTCAGCAATTTCTTTTCAATTACAATGAACACAAAATTAAACAGTCCCCAGAGGATAAAATTCCAGCTTGCTCCATGCCAGAGTCCTGTTAATAACCAAACCACGAGCAGGTTGCGGATAATGTGCCGCCTGTTCCCCCCAAGAGGTATGTATACGTAATCCCTGAAGAAAGTCCCGAGGGAAATATGCCACCGCCTCCAGAATTCCGTCAGCGATTTTGAAATATACGGGTAATTGAAATTCTCGCCGTAATTAAAGCCGAAAATTTTTCCAAGCCCGATAGCCATATCCGAATAGCCCGAAAAGTCAAAATATATCCGGAAAGCGAAAAGCAGAATCCCAAGCCAGGCTCCCGCAACAGAAAGACGGGATAAATCGCCGTCCAGGAACGTTCCCGCAATCTCCGCCGCCGTATTGCTTAAAATAACCTTTTTCGCAAGCCCGGCAATGAACCGGCGCACGCCGTCCCTTACCCCCTCCGGCGTTTCTTCGCGGTGATCAATTTCGTCAGCAATATCCGGATATCGGATAATAGGTCCGGCGACTAGATGGTGGAAAAGCGAGATGTACAGCATGAATTTCCAATAAGATTTCTGCGCAGTTATTTTGCCTTTGTATATATCCGAAACATAAGAGATTGCCTTAAAGGTATAAAAGGAAATACCAACAGGCAGATAAATATCCGGTGCGTTAACCGTCAATCCCAGAAGGCGGTTCAGGTTTTCAAGAAGAAATCCCGTATATTTAAAGAAAACAAGTATTAAAATATTCAGGCTGACCGCCAGAACAAGCTTTGCTTTTTTCTTATTCCGATCCTTCGTTTTTTCAATCGATAACCCGCTGAAATAATTGAACAGACCGCAAACGAGAAGAAGAATGACATATCCCGGTTCCCCCCACGCGTAAAAAACAAGGGATGCCGCAATTAAAAGACCGTTTCGCCACCGCCTGTTCCCGGTTATGTAATAAAGTAGCGCCGTAAGCGGCAAAAATACGCACAGGAATATCAAGCTGGAAAAAACCATATATGTCACTCCGTATCAATAAAAAGGTCTTTCCGCTGTAAACGGCAAGACCGCAGCTCCGGGTACTTTATCTGTCCCGATAACCATTATAGTCCTTTAAACTGCCATAGTAAAGGGAAGGAACCTTTTACCTGTAAGGTAATCAATATTTGACCCGTTTTAAGCAGGTTTATCAGGGTAAAAATAATCATACGCTTCCGGATTTTTTCTCCGTCATTTCCCGGACGGAATTATCCGGACAGGATTATGATATCTATAAAAAGGCGGCGCCGTACAATTATTTTACAACCCGGGACAGGGATAAAAGAAAGGAAATCGTCGATGGACTATTTCATCACGTTCCTTGAGGGAATTGTTACTTTTATATCGCCTTGCCTGCTGCCTATGCTGCCGGTATATGTTTCATATTTTGCCGCTCAGGACGACGGCAGCAGCAAAAACAGCGCACTTATCAACGCAATCGGTTTTGTCATGGGGTTTACCATCGTCTTTACGATCCTCGGAGCTTTTGCCGGCACCATCGGGAGATTTTTAAGGGAATACCGTCCGCTTGTCAATGCGGTTACGGGCGTAATAGTAATCCTCTTCGGATTAAACTTTATCGGAGTTATTAAACTGCCGTTTATCAATACGATCCGTCAAATGAAAATGGATACCGCCAAGACAGGATTTTTTTCTTCGATCCTGTTCGGTATCGTATTTTCTGTCGGTTGGACGCCGTGTGTCGGGGTCTTTCTGGGCTCGGCCATTATGCTTGCCGCCTATGGCGGTGACAGCCTTAAAGGCGTTCTGATGCTTCTATGTTATTCGCTTGGTTTGGGAATCCCTTTTTTGGCAAGCGCCGTATTAATCGGAAGGCTGAAATCGGCTTTCGACTTTATTAAGAAAAATTACCGCATAATAAGTTTCGTATCGGGCGGGCTGCTTATCATTACCGGAATATTGATGGCAACCGGTTTAATGTCGCGGTATCTGTCAATACTTTCAGGCGGCTCTGTTAACTAAGTATGAAAGAAATGAGACCTGAAAGACCTTTGGTAGGCAAAAAAAGA
>LFRV01000012.1 GCA_001512485.1 Clostridiales bacterium DTU069
AATCATCGCCGTCATCACCATAAACAGCACAATCAACTTAACTTTTTTCATATCTACACCTCCATAACTTTAAAAATATTGATAATTTAAAAAGACTTAAACTATCCTTTAATCGAGCCCACCAAAATACCTTTAGCAAAATGTTTTTGCAGAAAGGGATAGACAATTACGATAGGAACTGTGGCAACAACAGCAGTAGCCATTTTTATGTTTTCCTTTGAAACAAAACTTGCGCTGCTTCTATATTGGGATGCCATTTGAGCACTGGCATAGTTTTGTACTATCATATTACGCAGTAAAAGCTGGAGAGGGTATTTTTTTGTATCATTAATATACATCATTGCATGCCACCATTCATTCCATCGTTCAACGCCATAAAAAAGAATAAATGTTGCAATAATTGGTTTTGATATAGGAACAATTATTCTATATAATATAGTAAAGTCGTTAGCTCCATCAATCCTTGCTGATTCTTCAAGTGAACTTGGAAGTTGAGAAAAATATGATCTCATAATAAGCAGATACCATGTATTTATTGACATAGGAATTATCAAAGCCCAAAGCGTGTTATACAGATTTAGTTTTCTAATTAATAGAAAATTGGGAATTATACCACCATTAAAAAAGAGTGTAAATATCACCATAGTATTAAGTATTGAACGGCCAGGCAAAGACTTTTTTGAAAGTGTGTATGCGCCTGGTACAGAGATAAACATACTAATTGCAGTGCCGCCTAATGTTATTTTTATAGTAACAAATAAAGACTGTAATAATTCATCCGTAGCAAAAATATACTTATATGCTTCTAAAGTAATTTTACCTGGGAATATCATCAAAGGGTTTAATACATAATCCCTGTAATCAGTAAAAGAAATCAATATTACATTCCAAAGGGGAAACAGCATTGCTATACATACTAACGTAAAAAATGTATAATTAATTACTTCAAATGCCGATATCTTTTTTATTCTATGCGATCTATTCACTAGAATAGCCCCTCCCCTTCATTAATCTTCTTCGCTGCCGTATTCACAATAATTACTACAACAAGATTAACCACAGCTTGAAACAAACCGGCCGCAGTACCTAATCCAAACTTGCCTTTTAGAAGGTATTCCCTGTAAACATAGGTATCGATTATATCTCCCACTTCATATACAGGCGGCGAATATAGATTAAATATCTGGTCAAAGCCTGCAAACATGACAAGGCTGGTTGTTAAAATCAACATAACAACAACAGTATTTTTAATACCGGGCCAGGTAACATATATCATTTTTTGAAAACGATTTGCACCGTCAATTGTTGCCGCCTCATACAT
>LFRV01000035.1 GCA_001512485.1 Clostridiales bacterium DTU069
TTGAGCCCTTTATTGGCGACAGCTTTTATATATTATCACGCCCTCTCTCGTTTGTCAAGCACTATTCCCATAACTTTTTGTAACCACTTCTGCCAAATTATGGTACATGTTTTTAGTCTTCATCATTCATCTCTTTAGTAACTCTTGCAATTGAAACAACCTTGTTATCATCACTCGTCCTCATCAATGTGACTCCTTGTGTAACCCTGCTCAATATGCTTATTTCGCTCACATGCATTCTTATTATTATTCCATTTGAATTAATTAACATAATGTCATCATCTTCATCAACGAGTTTCGCTCCAACGAGAACGCCTGTTTTTTCCGTAACTCTATAGGTAAGAATACCTTTACCTCCCCGGTTTTGAACCTTGTATTCATCGAGTTCGGTCCGTTTGCCGAAACCATTCTCGGCGACAACGAGCAAAGTCGTATCTTCATTGTAACGAAGCATCGATATGACTTCATCATCCTCGTCAAGCCTAATACCGATAACACCTTTAGCGGTCCTTCCCATTGGCCTTACGTCCATTTCCCTGAACCGTATCGCCATACCGTTCTTTGTTATAAGCAGTATATCATGGCTGCCGTCTGTTAAGCGAACCTCAATTAACTCGTCATTTTCATTAAGCGTCACCGCCATTAATCCGCCTCTTCTGATATGCTCATACTGACTGAGAGGTGTTTTTTTCACCATGCCTTGGCGGGTCGCCATAAACAGATACATGTTTTTCTCGTCCCCTGTAATGGGAATCACGGCACTGATTGTTTCATCGGGACCGACTTCAAGTAGATTGACAATAGCAGTGCCTTTTGCGTGGCGTCCGGCTTCCGGTATGTTCCACGCTCTGAGTTTATACACCTTTCCTTTGTTTGTAAAGAAAAGAAGATGGTGATGTGTCGAAGTCGTGTAAATATCGGTAACAAAATCGTCTTCGCGTGTTGTCAGTCCTGAAACACCTTTTCCGCCGCGTTTTTGACTTCGATAATTATCTATTTTTGTTCTTTTTATATACCCGTAATGTGTTAAAGTAATAACTATGTCTTCTTCCTTTATCAGGTCTTCCATTTCAATATCGTTCATGTCTGACGTAATTTTGGTGCGTCTTTCATCACCATACCGGTTTTTAATATCCGTAAGTTCTTCCTTAATAATACCATGTACAAGTTCCGGCTTTGAAAGAACATCGCGGAACCACTTTATTTTCTTTATTATATCCTCATACTCGGCATCAAGTTTTTCCCGTTCAAGTCCTGTCAGTCTTCCAAGGCGCATATCTACAATCGCTTGCGCTTGCTTTTCGCTTAACCCAAACTTCTCGGAAAGACTTTCTTTCGCCTGCTGTTCCGTATGTGAACGACGAATGATGTTAATAACCTCGTCAAGGTGATCAATCGCAATCTTCAGACCTTCCAATATATGAGCTCTTGCTTCGGCTTTTTCAAGATCATATTTTGTCCTGCGGGTAATTACATCCTCCTGGTGCAGAATGTAATACTTCAGCGCATCTTTCAGCGTTATTACCCTTGGTTCAAATTTACCGTCGGATGTTTGCACCAATGCAAGCATGTTTACATTAAAGGAATCCTGGAGCTGCGTATTCATAAAAAGCTGATTCAGGACAACATTCGCATTGGCATCTCTTTTTAATTCAATAACAATCCGCATCCCTTGTCTGTCAGACTCATCCCTAAGGTCCGATATGCCTTCAAGGCGCTTATTCTTAACAAGATCCGCAATTCTCTGGAGGAGCCTTGCTTTATTTACCTGATAAGGCAGTTCCGTAACAACAATGCGCTGCTTGTTGCCGTCGTAAATTTCAATATCGGTTACCGCTCTTACGACTATTTTTCCTTTACCGGTGGCATACGCTTCTTTAATCCCATTTCTCCCAAGAATTATTCCGCCCGACGGAAAATCGGGACCCTTTATCTCTTCCATTAATTCTTCCATGCTTATGTCAGGGTTATCTATCATTCGAATAATAGCGTTAATTGTTTCCGTTATGTTATGAGGCGGGATGTTTGTGGCCATTCCCACCGCAATGCCGGATGAACCGTTAACCAGCAAATTCGGAAACCTTGACGGCAGTACAACGGGTTCAACGTTTTGATCGTCAAAATTAGGCTTAAAATCAACGGCGTCCTTGTTTATATCCCTAAGCATTTCAAGCGCTATTTTCGACATCCTTGCTTCGGTATATCTCATAGCGGCAGGGGGATCCCCGTCTATGGACCCGAAGTTGCCATGACCGTCGATAAGCGGATATCTTAATGAAAAATCCTGCGCCATTCTTACAAGGGTGTCGTATACTGCGGCATCGCCGTGGGGATGAAAGCTTTTCAGCGTTTCACCTACTGTCGCGACTGATTTTCTATATGGTTTATCAGGTGTAAATCCGGAAATATGCATTGTATACAGAATCCTTCTGTGAACCGGTTTCAATCCGTCACGTACATCAGGAAGCGCCCTGTCTATAATTACGCTCATTGCATAATCTATAAACGACTGCTTCATCTCCGATTCTATATCCACAGGAATAATATTGTGGTTATTCTTTTCTTCGGGCGTATTTTTATTTTCAGCCATTTTATTCTGCTCCCTTCGAGAAATCTTGCCGTTTACCAGTTAATGAAATATCATAAATATGTATTAATTGTAACAGTTAAAGCAGGAGGCCGTTTTGAGCCTCGTTATATATTTTAATAGACTTTTTATTGTATGTCTACTTCTTTCCAAAGCAGCGTTGTTGTTGATAGCGCAGCCTTCATTTATTTTTTTAGTTGTTACATTTTGAAACAACGGCAAAAATCGCTATGCAATTTCATACAAATTGCCGCGAAGCGATCAGCTGAAGCGGAACGATCTGTTTTAGAAAGTGTTCCAACAGGAATTGAATTAAAAAACACCTCCTGGTGATATCCCGGAAGTGTTTTTCAGGTTTTTTTATTGGGCTTTTCTCATAGAATGCTCCTTTTTCGGGATTCTTACAATAAACTCTACGAACTCACCCCTGTCAATCTGGGCAGCTTTTGCGTTAACTCCCGATTTCTTCATCATATCTATTGCCTGCCGGATAGTATTTACAAATATCCGGATATCCTTTATTGAACGAGTTAAAATCTTCCCATTGTTGTTTGGCTCGGTATATTTTTCAAGGGCTTTTTGTACAAGTTCCTCCGTCTTTTTAACGTTCAAACCCCTTTCACAGACCTTTTTCAGAACCTTAAGCTGGAGCTGTTCGTCATGCAGCTTTAGCAAAGCTCTTGCATGTCTTTCGGTAAGATGATTGTCCGAAAGTATTTTTTTTACCATCGGGGGAAGCTTTAGAAGACGTATTTTGTTTGCTATCGTCGACTGGCTTTTGCCGATCTTTTGTGCTAGTTCTTCCTGGGTAAGTCCATGTTCTTTAATTAAATTGCTGTAGCCTTCCGCTTCTTCCATGTACCCCAGATCTTCCCTTTGAAGGTTCTCAATCAGCGCCATGATCGCCAGATCGTTCTCGTTAACATCAATAACTATCGCCGGTATCTCTTTTAGACCGGCAAGAATTGAAGCTCGTAATCTTCTTTCTCCCGAAACCAGTTCATAATGGTTTGTCGACGTTTTCCGCACATTAATAGGCTGTATGACTCCGTATTCTTTTATCGATTTGCAAAGCTCCTCAAGGGCACAATGTTCGAAATTGCGCCTGGGCTGGTAGGGATTTGGTCTGATATTTTCAATTGGTATATAGGTTATTTTTTTCTGATCTGTTTTTTTTTCCGCTCGATTCAGTTTGAACCTCTCCTGCAATGTCATAACGGCACCTTCCTTACATTATTTTCTTTTGTTTAAAATAAAAATTTCTTACAACTATTAATTCGCCGTTACCTTTTTTAATTCCTTTTTTTTATTGCAGGAATCGATCGCAGGAAGCCCTTAAAAATGCGGGTTTTCGCCCCTATTACAACGGTGATTTTGACGGTTTTCCGCTTTTCCTTGGATACATGGTCGGTGTTTGTCGAATTTTTTTTATTAAAATTAAATGCCTTTTTATACCCGTACCGGTCAATAAAAATTTTTTCACATCTTCTACCGCTCCTCCAAGAATGTCTATCGCTTTTGCGGATGTTTTAAGCTCATTTTGAATATCGCTTCCCTTCATCGGAATAAAATATCCGCCGACCTTAACAAACGGAATAACATACTCACACAATACGGGAAGCGGAGCAACCGCCCGGGATATCCCAACATCGTATACCTCTCTGTGTTCCCGCATATGCGCAAGCTCTTCGGCTCTTTTATGGATTGCCGTCATGTTTTCATATGAATGACTTTGGATTATGTGGTTTAGAAACTTAACCCTTTTCTTAAGTGAATCTAGAAGAGTAACGGTTAAATCCTTAAGTACGATTTTTATCGGTATACCCGGAAATCCCGCTCCTGTTCCGACATCAATCAAGCTTGATGTGTTTTCGGGAAAAAAGGGGACCGCGGAAATGGAATCAACAAAATGCTTAAGCACAATTTCTTTTTCTTCCCTTATAGCGGTAAGGTTGAATTTATTGTTCCATTCCGTCAGCTCAAAGAGGTACCGGTTAAATAAATCTATTTGAGCTTCCGTCAATACTATGCCGAATGCCTCGGAACAGTTCTTTAAAAGCCTGACATTTTCATCGGTCACTGTTTCCCGCCTCTTTTCCATTTTGCGTTAAGGTAAATCAACAAGACCGATATATCCGCGGGGGATACACCGGATATTCTTGAAGCCTGCCCTACAGATGCGGGTCTTTGCCTCGCAAGTTTCTGCCTTGCTTCAATTCTGAGGCCCGGTATTTCATCATAATCAATATCTTCGGGTATCACTTTTTGCTCCATCTTCTTAAACTGTTCAATCTGCTGCAATTGCTTTGCTATATAGCCTTCATATTTTATTGATACTGAAACCTGTTCCGCGACGGATCTCTGAAGATCGGGCATCTCGTCGTCTATTTCCTTCAACGCTTCATAAGTAATTTCAGGACGCTTCAGCAGATCGTAAAGCTTTATTCCGGTACCGATTTGCGAACTGGAATGCCTTTTCAGAAATTCATTGACTCTTTCAGAAGGAGGAACGGTTTTCGATTTAAGCCTCTCTATTTCTTCTGATATGCTCTGCTGCTTTATTAAAAATTTCTTATAACGGTCTTCCTTAATAAGCCCGATTTTATATCCTATAGGCGTAAGTCTTGCGTCGGCATTATCCTGCCTTAAATGAAGCCGGTATTCCGCCCTTGAAGTCATCATGCGATATGGTTCATCCGTGCCTTTGGTAACCAGGTCATCTATCAGTACACCTATATACGCTTCGGATCTGTCAAGTATCAACGGCTGTTCGCCTTTTATTTTCAACACCGCGTTAATACCGGCGATAAGACCTTGCGCCGCAGCTTCTTCATAACCGGAACTGCCGTTTATCTGGCCTGCGGTAAAAAGACCCTCGATTTTCTTATATTCAAGTGACAACTTCAGATCATGAGGATTTATACAATCATACTCTATTGCATACGCATATCTCATAATCCGTGCATTTTCAAGCCCGGGCAGGCTTCTTATCATTTCAAGCTGTACATCCACCGGCATGCTTGTTGAAAACCCCTGAAGGTAGAATTCCTCGGTATCCAGTCCCATCGGCTCAACAAATACCTGATGGCGATCCTTGTCGGCAAATCTCACGATTTTATCCTCAATCGACGGACAATAACGTGCCCCAATGCCCTCTATCATCCCTCCGTACATTGCTGAACGGTGCAGGTTTTCGCGTATGATCCGGTGCGTTTTTTCGGTAGTGTATGTCAAAAAACAGGACACCTGCTCCCTGTCTATTGTTTCATGCTCAAAAGAGAACGGTGTAATGGGGTTGTCTCCGCGCTGTTCTTCCATTTTGGAAAAATCTATGCTTCTGCGATTTATTCTGGCCGGCGTCCCCGTTTTAAATCTCATTATCTCAAAACCAAACTTTTTCAAGCTTTCCGATAGACGATTTGCCGGAAGAAGTCCGTCAGGCCCGCTGTTGAAGGCAAAATCCCCTATTATTATTCTTGTGTTAAGATAGGTGCCTGTGGTTAGTATTACCGCCTTTGTGTTATATACGGTGCCTAAATGGGAACGAACTCCGGTTACCCTGTTATTTTCGGCAAGAATTTCTATTATTTCCGCCTGAATCAAATCCAAATTTTCCTGGAGCTCAAGAGTGTGTTTCATCTCACGCTGATATGAACGCCTGTCTATCTGCGCCCTGAGTGAAAAAACCGCGGGGCCTTTTGCGGTATTCAGCATTCTCGACTGTATCAGCGTTTTATCGGCACACTTACCCATTTCCCCACCAAGAGCGTCAATCTCCCTCACGAGATGACCTTTGGCCGTTCCGCCGATATTCGGATTGCAGGGCATGTTCGCGACGCTGTCAAGGTTCATTGAAAATATCGCGGTTTGAGCGCCCATGCGCGCCGCGGCGAGCGCAGCTTCACAACCGGCATGCCCGGCTCCTATTACAATAACATCATATGTGTTTTGTTTATTGCAGCTTCGTGCCATAATATCCTTTCCCAACTTTAAAACGCGATTTATTTCCCTACACAAAATCTTTCAAATATATTAGCGACTACTTCCTCCGACACCTGGTGCCCGGTAATAAACCCAAGATTTTCAGCAGCGCTTTTAATGTCTATCGAGACAACATCCATTGTCATTCCCGCGTCTATTGCTGCCAAGGCTTTTTCGAGGTCCGCAAACGAAAGCTGTAAATGTTTTTTGTGCCGTGCATTTGTCACTATTATCTGGTTATCGGTATCAATATTGTTTTTATTGACATATTGATATATTTCTCTTTCCAGAACATTAATACCCGAGTCTTCAAGTACTGAAATTTCTAAAACATTCGGAATTCTGTCCTTTATCTCGTTCAGTTTGTCTTCGTCCTTTTTGTCTGTTTTGTTCACCACAAAAATGGTCTTATCCCGATATTTATCCACCTTTTCCAGAATATCAGCGTCTTCCTGCTCAAAACCGCTGTCGGCGTCAAGAACGAACAGAATCAAATCCGAAGAATCCATAACCTCTATAGCCTTATTCACGCCTATTTTTTCAACTTTATTCTCCGTTTCCCTGAGTCCGGCAGTATCAATAAGTTTTATCGGCATGCCTAAAATATTCACGTATTCTTCAAGGATATCGCGAGTTGTTCCCGGTATATCGGTTACTATTGCCCTGTTTCTTCCTGAAAGACGGTTTAGAAGTGAAGATTTGCCCGCGTTAGGCTTTCCAATGATTGCAACTTCCATGCCTTCGCGTAGTATTTTGCCAAAATGAAATCCTTCAATGAGGTTTTTAAGCTCATCATATATCGATCTTATTTTCGTTGTTAAGGCATCGGCGGTGACCTCTTCAAAATCGTATTCAGGGTAATCAAGGTTCACTTCAATTGATGCGAGCATCTCAACAAGCTGACGCCTCAGATTGTTAACCTTCTCTGACAACCTGCCCTCTAGCTGTGATACCGCAACTTTTGAGCTTTTTTCTGTTCTGGACGCGATTAAATCCATCACAGCCTCGGCCTGAGCCAAATCAATCCTTCCGTTAAGAAAAGCACGCCTTGTAAACTCCCCGGGTTCTGCCGGCCTTATCCCGTTCCGGTATAACAAATCAAGGATCCTTGAAGCGGTAACATATCCTCCGTGACAATTTATCTCTACCGTATCCTCGCGGGTATATGTTCTTGGAGCGGCCATTTTTGTAATTAGAACCTCATCAATAATATCATTATTATCAGGATCTATGATTTTCCCATAGTTAACCGTATGGGACGGGTATTCATAAAAATTGCCCTTACCCTTAAATATTTTTGAAGCAACCGAAAAGGCTTCGGGACCGCTCAACCTTATGATCGAAATACCGGCGTTGCCAACGGCTGTCGAAATAGCGCCGATTGTATCCGTTAACAATCCTTCCATAATAATTTTCCTTTCCGGATAATCTCCTGCACTTTATCGGGTTGTAAAAAAACGGACAATGGTAAACCATTATCCGGGCAAAGCTTGCGAAGAATTACTTTTGTTCTATACTCTTCTGTACTCCCTTTTATATCTGATTACTACTTTTCTGTTTGGCTCGTCCCCTATGCTGTATGTTTCAACCTGGCCATAATCCTGCAGCGTGGCGTGTATAATTCTTCTTTCGTATGGGTTCATAGGTTCAAGAGTAATATTCTTCTTTGTTCTTTCAACTTTATCGGCGAGCTTTTTAGCAAGCCTTATAAGTGTTTCTTCTCTTTTTTCCCTATAATTGGAAACGTCAAGCGTGACGCGCATAAACTTGTCGCTCTGTCTGTTAACGGCAAGACCCAGCAGGTACTGCAGAGCGTCAAGCGTTTCGCCTCTGCGTCCGATTATTATGCCAATGTTCTCGGCCGATAATTTTACGTTTAAAGCATTGTTTTCTACAGAAATATCAATATCCCCATCAATACCTAACACATCAAAAACAGGATATAGGAAACTCTTTATAATTTCTTCATAGTCAACTTTTTTATAAACACGGACCAACGCATTTCTTCCGCCGATTAAACCAAATAACCCCTTGCTTCCCTCGTCCAATACTTCAATATCGGCGTCTTCTTTTTCGATATTCATTTCGCTTAAAGCTTCTTCTATCGCTACCTCGACTGTTTTTGCCTCTTTTTCGACATAGTCGGCCACCGGTTATCCCTCCTCCTTTTTTTTCTGAATATATTTATCAGTAATAATCTGTTGTATTATCTGGAAAACATTGCTTATCGTCCAGTAAAAAGACAAACCCAGCGGAGCCTGAAAACTTATCAGCAGTGTCATAACAGGACCGAAATACATCATGGTTTTACCCGTTTGGTTTGCCTGGCTGTTTTTGTCATTCTGCGACATAGATTTGTCCATTGACATTTTGGAGGATATAAAAGTTGTCGCTACTGCTATAATTACCATGATTAACGCAGGGATATACAATCCCGGCTTTTCCATTATGAGATTTAACTGATAAGTTGGTTTTACGCCAAGGTTAAAAATCTTTAAAAACGTAAGGTTTATCATTTCCGTACCTTCTTCAATCAATGAGGGAATCTCGTTTATTGCCCCTATTATATTAACTTCATGATACGGATTTCTTTCAAAAAGTTTTGCAACTTCTGCCGCATTATTCTTTACGGCCTCGAAACCATCAAGAAAAGGAAATTCTTTTGCTGGAAAAAATTCAGGTTTTATTTCCATGATTTTAATAATAACATTGCCGATTACTTCTTTTGTCCACCCAAGCATATATGTAAGCGGCTTTCTTATTACATAAAACAACGCAAAAAGTATAGGCAGCTGAAAGAGCATCGGAAGGCATCCGCCCATGGGGTTTACCCCTTTTTCCTGGTAAAGTTTCATCATTTCCTGGTTCAGCTTTTCTTTATCGTTCTTGTAACGCTGCTGTATTTTTTGAAGTTCAGGCTGGATTTCCTGCATCTTTTGCATTGATTTCAACTGCTTTATTGTTAACGGGAACAATGCAAGCTTTGTAATAACGGTAAACAATATAAGAGCTATCCCATAGTTATGAAAAGCTATCGTATTGTATATCAGATACAATAATTGACCAAGTATTCTCGCAATAAAATCGAACATTTTTACTCTCCTTCTCGCCTTAAGGGATCATATCCGCCTGGATGAAAAGGATGACATTTTGCAATTCTTTTCATCGCCAATAATATCCCCTTGCTTACTCCGTACGTATTTATCGCATCATAAGCATACGCAGAACATGTAGGATAGAACCTGCAAGCTTTTATTACCTTAAGCGGTGATATATATTTTCGGTACAGTTCAATAAAAAAAAGTATAATGGGTTTCATTTCAATTCCTTTTCAAGTACATTCAATTTATCAAGAACATAGGACATTGCTGCATGTATAGTGCTTAATCCGGTATTTTCATAAGTATCGGGCTTTCTTGCCACAAAAACTATATCATAACCGGGTTTTACTTTATCTCTCAGCAACCTGTAACTTTCTGTTATCAGTCTCCTGATCCTGTTTCTTTTAACGCTTTTACCGTACTTTTTGCTAACTGTAACGCCTATTCTTGTTTCTTTTAAATTATTCGGTTTTATATAAGCAACCAGGGTCTTTGTTGCTATATATGAACCCTTCCGGTATATTCTCTGGAATTCAACGTTTTTTTTAAGTCTATGAATTCTCCCCATTTTAACCTTTCCGGTTTAGGATAAACCATTCACTTTTCTGATTAAATTATCTCCATCATATTATTATCTTAATACCTTTTATCTATTTTATCAAAATAATATCCGTGTGAAAACCTGAATGTAGTCAAACGAAAAGGCATATGTTTTAACCGGTAAACAAAAACAAATAAAAAAAGCCAAAGGTTCTGAAACAAGCTGGAGTAATTACCAGGCAATCCCAACAAATCCGGTTAAATAGAAGAATAACGGTTATCATATAAAAAGACCACATGTAAGCGGTCTTTATGCAGTTAGTTTTTTTCTGCCCTTAAGTCTTCTTCTTCTTAAAACCTGTCTTCCACTTCTTGTTTTCATCCTTTTACGGAAACCATGTTCAACTTTCCTCTGCCTTTTTTTAGGCTGATATGTTCTAAGCACCTATTGCACCTCCAATCAAAGCCAAAATTATACCACATAAAATATCTTCTCACAACAGCATCAGACCTATTATATATGAAATAATAAAATTCAGTCAATACGCGAATAAACATAATCCTGTTTTTACCTGCGCTGTTCTACATTTAGAATATATGAACCAAAAATTATACAACATATTGTATAACACAGAATTAGTGCATTCTACGGCGATCATTTTATTGAAACCTTAAAAGAAGTTTGATATAGTTATTTATACTGGTTGATCATATACCTGGAGGAATAAAAATGTATTTATCTGCACAGGATATTTGGAATAAAGTTGAAGAACTTCTCGACGGTGAACTCACCAAAATCAGTCTGGATACCTGGATTAAAACAGTTAAACCTTTACATATCAAAAACGATACAATTACTATTGAAGCTCCTTCGGAGTTTAACAGAGATATTCTGAAAAACAGGTATATGGCTCTTATAACAAACACTGTTAAAGCTGTCACAAACAAGGAATATAACATTGAAATTACAATTAAAGACACAAACAACGCAGCTTACGGATTAACTAATGAAGGCAGGATTTCGCCATATTCATCCCTTTTAAATCCTAAGTATACGTTCGATACTTTCGTACGGGGCAGCGGAAACCAGTTTGCTCATGCCGGCGCGGTTGCGGTTGCGGAATTCCCGGCTAAAAGATATAATCCATATTTTATTTACGGCGGTGTCGGCCTTGGCAAGACCCACCTTATGCATGCAATCGGTCATTATATTATCGAACAGAATCCAAAAGCAAAAGTATTATATGTAACATCGGAAAAATTCACAAATGAACTGATAAATTCGATACGTGACGACAAAAACGAGGAGTTCAGAAACAAATACAGAAATATTGATGTTCTCCTTATTGATGATATTCAGTTCATTATCGGAAAAGAAAGGACACAGGAGGAATTTTTTCATACATTTAATTCTTTATATGAAGCCCAAAAACAGATAATAATATCAAGCGACAAGGCTCCGAAAGAAATAGATACACTGGAGGAAAGGCTTCGTTCACGTTTTGAATGGGGGCTTATTGCCGATATCCAGCCTCCGGATTTAGAAACACGAATTGCTATATTAAAGAAAAAAGCTCAGCTTGAAAAATTTGAAGTACCCGATGAAGTCCTGACTTACATAGCCGACAATATTGTCTCGAATATAAGAGAACTTGAAGGCGCGCTAAACCGGGTAGTTGCCTATGCGTCACTGACAAACAGTCCCATGACCGTTGAACTTACACAGGAATGCCTTAAGCAAATGATTACTAACTCAGGTCCTAAGGAAATTACGCCTTCAATTATTATGAAAACGGTAAGCCGATATTTTGACGTTAATCCGGAACACCTTATCGGAAAGAAAAGATCGCGGGATATTGCATTTCCGCGGCAATTGGCAATGTATTTATGCCGCGAATTAACCGATCTTTCATTACCAAAAATAGGACAGGCATTTGGTGGAAGAGATCATACAACAGTTCTGCATGCATGCGACAAAATATATGAAGAATTGCAAAACAATTCGGAAATTAAACGAGCTGTTTTGGAAATGAAAAAAAATATTCTTGGAAAATGAACAATATTATTAATAATTTCCTGTGGACTGTTTGTTCTCTTTCTGTTGATAAATAAAAAAATATGTCGTTTTTTTATAACAGTGTTAATAAAAAAACACGTTATACACAAAACAAATAACAGGCAATAACCGGGAAATAACTGTCTTTAATAAGGTTATCAACAACACTAACAGCCATTACTATTATTATTATTAAATCTTAAATAAATTTATATTATAAAAAGGGGAGATTTAGAACATGAAATTCGTATGTTCAAAACAAGATTTGGTTGAAGCCGTCACGATTGTACAAAAAGCAGTTATGGCAAAAGCAACGCTTCCCATACTTGAAGGAATTTATATTGAAGCAGGAGATAAAGTAAAACTGGTGGGAAATTGTTTCGACCTTGGAATAGAATATAATTTACAGGCAGATGACATAGAAGCGGGATCAATAGTTGTAAACTCAAGGATATTTGGAGATATTGTAAGAAGGCTACCGGATTCGGAAGTATTTATACAGGTAAAAGATAATTTTGTTGTATCTATTGAATGCCTGAATTCATATTTTGAAATAAAAGGTTTGTCTGCCGAAGGATACCCGATGCTTCCAGAAATAGATGAGGAAAGTAAGATCGTGATATCTCAGAATACGCTGCGGGACATGATAAGAAAAACAATATACGCGATAAGTGATGATGAAAACAGACGAATATTAACGGGTTCTCTTATGGAAGCGGCAGACGGCGACTTTAGCGTCGTTTCACTTGACGGTTTTCGCCTGGCCTACGCAAAAACAATAATTAAAGAAGATGTAAGCTTTAAAGCCGTTATTCCGGGAAAGAATCTTAACGAAATACAAAAAATATTGGAAACAACTGATAAGGAAATAAAAATTACTTTGTCAAAAAACCAGGCGTTGTTTGAAATGGATAACTGCAGAGTTATATCAAGTTTGCTTGATGGTGAATATATGAACTACCGCAGTTTTATTCCGGAGCAGTATGAAACGGTAATAGAAGTTAATGTAAGAGAAATAACGGAAGGAATAGAAAGAGCTTCATTAATAACAAGCGATGATAAAAGATTTCCGGTTAAACTGAATATTGCTGACAATAAATTGTTGATTACGACAAATGCCGAAGTTGGTGCTTCAAAAGAAGAAATAGAAGTGGAGATGGACGGAAATGATTTGACAATAGGCTTTAACCCGAGATATTTGCTTGATTCGTTGAAAGTTATTGATGATGAGAATATAGTAATATCATTCAGTTCATCAATCGGGCCAAGCGTTATAAAACCCGTATCCGGTGATAAGTACCTGTTTATGGTCTTACCGGTGAGAATGTCGAATTAATAATATTTTTATAAAAAAGGATATCCTTCACCTTCCAGGTGAAGGATACCTTTTATGTGTTCGGTTCACCTGTTGAAGTGAAACGGCAGGATGGTGGTTTTTTGAGAATAAAACGGCTATATCTCAAGAATTTTAGAAACTATAGCGAAGCTGATATAGATTTTTCATATAGTACAAGTCTTATATACGGCGATAACGCGCAGGGCAAGACAAATATAATTGAAGCGTTATTTATGATCTCAACAGGAAAATCTCATAGGACAAACAACGTGAATGAATTAATAAAACACGGGAAAAACCATTTCAGGGTTCTGCTTGATTTCGAGGATAACGGGTATGATCAGAATATAGAAATAAGGTATATAAAAGGAAAAAGAAAAGAGCTGTTTATAAACGGCGTAAAAAAAGATAAGATTTCCGATATGCTTGGTGTTATACCATCTGTTTTATTCTCTCCGGAAAGTATTCTTTATGTCAAAGGATCTCCTGGTGAGAGAAGAAGAATTATGGATATTGTGCTATGCCAGGTAAAAAAGGATTATTTAATTAACCTGCAAAGATATAACAGGATTATAAAGAACAAAAATATTGTATTAAAACAGATGCAGATTGGAAGGAGCGAAGAAAAACAGCTTGATGTATGGGATGAAGAAGCTTCAATGACCGGCTTTAAAATAATAAAAGAAAGGCAAATGCTGACGGAAGAACTGGAGAGCAGAATGAACGGCATTATAAAAGGAATTTCAGAAGGAAAAGAAAGAATAAGTATAAAATATAAAACATTTAAGGAAATTGACAAAATACAAAATGGACATAAAGATTTACTCGAAACAATAATAAATAACAGGGAAAAAGAAATTGAAACCGGCAGCAGCATATACGGACCCCATAGAGACGATATGGAAATATTGTTGAATGGAAAAAACGCTAGAATGTTTTGTTCACAAGGACAGCAGAGGTCTATCGCGCTGTCTTTATGTGTTGCGGTAATGGGCTTAATGGAGGAAAAACTTGGAAAAAAAACGCTGCTGCTTTTGGATGATGTAATGTCTGAACTTGATGAAAAAAGGCAGAAATTTTTACTCGAGTTGATCGGAAACAGGCAAACCGTTATTACCACGACAGAAAAAACTAAATACAATGCTCTTTCGCAGAATAATATATCATTTATAAAAGTAAGCAGCGGAAAAATAATCGAAGAGAATGCATAATGACTCTTCCATATCAAAAGAACTGGCATAACCTATGTAATCGATGCTGATAAGGGCCGTTATCTGCCGGGAGATAATAATTTCCATCAAAAATTTTGTGTTTTTCGGAACGCTATCATCGGTAACACTTTGGGTTTTAAAGGCAGCCGTATTCACCCAACCTCCTGTTTATTACAAAAAAAATAAACGGAAATTTTTAAGTGCCGGCAAGGAAAAAACACAGCCGTAAAGAAAGGCCGGAATGTAAATAAGTGAGTGAATATGCAGATACTATATTTTAGATTTATTTATGATAACAGTGCACTAAACCGTGTGAATATAAAACAAGTTGACTACGGAAATAGGAAAAGATACAATATATCGGGGAATGGTGATATAATGTTTTTACATGTTGGAGGAGATCATATAGTATCTGCTAAAGACATCATTGCAATAATGGATATTGAAAAAACAACTATTTCAAATGATACGAGAAACTTTTTGAAAGTATCTGAAGAAGAAGGTTTCACAGTTACCGTGGCAGTTAATGAAATGCCGAAATCATTTATCGTTGTCCAGGATAAACACAGAAGCAAAGTAATATTATCTCCAATATCAACAAATACACTGCTTAAAAGATATAAAATACAAAACAGAAAAAATATAGCAATTATGTAAAAATATACGGAGGAAATCAAACGCAATGAAAATACCTGTAAAACAAGAAAAATACTACGGAGATGAACAGATACAAGTTCTTGAAGGCCTGGAGGCTGTTCGAAAAAGGCCAAGCATGTATATAGGTTCAACGTCATCGAGAGGGTTGCATCATCTTGTATATGAGATTATGGACAATAGTATTGATGAAGCACTGGCAGGTTATTGTGATTTAATCCAAGTAATAATTAATAAAGATAACAGTGTTACAAATATAGATAACGGAAGGGGAATACCGGTAGGAATTCATCCTAAAATGGGAATTTCGACGCTTGAGGTTGTCCATACCGTACTTCACGCAGGCGGGAAATTCGGGGGAGAAGGGTATAGTGTTTCCGGGGGCCTACATGGTGTAGGAGCTTCTGTCGTGAATGCATTATCGGAATGGATGGAAGTAAAGGTAATGCGCGAAGGGAAGATATATAGGCAAAGATACGAAAGAGGAGTTCCGGTTACTAAAGTCGAAGTAATAGGTGAATGTGAGCAGGTCGGAACAATTACGACATTTAAGCCCGATCCTGAAATATTTGACGATATTGTTTTTGATCACGAAATTCTTTTAAAAAGATTCAGAGAACTTGCATTTTTAAATCGTGGTTTAACAATCAAGCTTATCGATGATCGCAACGATGAAAGAAAAGAAACAACACTTCATTACGAAGGTGGTATTGTATCATTTGTTAAATATATAAATCAGAATAAAAATACAATTCACGATGATATTATTTACTTATCCGCCGAGAAAGAAAATGCTGAAATAGAAATAGCAATACAATATACGGACTCTTACGTTGAAAATGTGTTCAGTTTTGCAAACAATATAGCTACTACCGAAGGAGGAACACATGTTACAGGATTTAAAACTGCAATAACAAAAGTTATAAATGATTATGCGAGAAAATATAATTATTTGAAGGAAAATGAGAAGAATCTATCCGGTGAGGATGTAAGGGAAGGAATAACTGCTATTATTAATATCAAACTTTTAGAGCCGCAATTTGAAGGACAAACAAAAACAAAACTGGGAAATGCGGATATCAGATCCTTTACGGAAGCCGTTGTAAATGAAAAGCTGCAATATATTCTTGAGGAGAATCCGAAAACAGCAAAGATAATTGTGGAAAAATCAATAACATCATCAAGAGCGAGAGAAGCGGCAAGAAAAGCAAGGGAACTGACAAAAAGGAAAACTGCTCTTGATTCGGCATCGCTTCCGGGAAAACTTGCGGATTGCCAGGAAAAGGATCCGAGGCTTTGCGAGTTGTTTATAGTCGAAGGAGACTCAGCAGGGGGCTCGGCCAAACAAGGCAGAGATAGAAGATTTCAGGCAATTTTACCGTTATGGGGAAAAATGCTGAATGTAGAAAAAGCAAGAGCAGATAAAATTTATGGAAATGATAAATTGACTCCTATAATA
The DNA here is from genome assembly GCA_001512485.1 of Clostridiales bacterium DTU069. GTDB lineage: Bacteria > Bacillota > Clostridia > DSM-8532 > DSM-8532 > DTU069. The sequence continues at coordinate 16,926 of LFRV01000035.1, forward strand.
ACTGCACTGGGTGCCGGATTTAACGAAGATATGGATCTTTCGAAATTAAGATATCATAAAATAATTATTATGGCTGATGCCGATGTTGACGGATCCCATATAAGAACGCTTCTCCTTACATTTATATTCAGGTATATGAAGGAGCTTATAGAAAACGGTCATATTTATATAGCGCAGCCGCCTTTATACAAGGTAAAGAAGGGGAAAGAAGAGCACTATGTATACAACGATCGCGAACTAAAGAAATTAATGAATGAAAAAGGCTGGGAGAAAGGAGATCCCAGTATAACAATACAAAGATATAAAGGACTTGGTGAGATGAATCCGGATCAATTGTGGGAGACAACGATGAACCCCGAAACAAGAAAACTGCTGAAGGTTGATTTAAGTAACCCCGTTGTCGCGGACGAAATATTCACAATATTAATGGGAGAAAAAGTTGAACCAAGGAAAGAATTTATACAGAGATACGCTAAAAAAGTTACCAACCTTGATATATAAAACAATGAAAACCGTTTATTTATTTATTTAAAGAAAAAATGTTTCACGTGAAACATTTTTTCTTTATAACGGCGGAAAAGACTGTTTTTTTCCTTCCGTATTTCAGGACCGATTGTTTCCGTATCTATGAATTTCACGTGAAAGACGCTTTGTGATTGTAATATTATTTTCATTGGTTTTCATAGTCTATATCATATGATATAATTAATAGGCCTGAAATATGTTTATATGTATTTGGAAACGGCTTGAGTATCAGTACGAGGTGGTTGTACGTGTCGAAAATCATTGCAATAGCCAATCAAAAAGGCGGTGTAGGAAAAACAACAACGGCAGTTAATTTAAGTTCATGTCTCGCTGTAAAAAATAAAAAGGTATTGATCATTGACATAGATCCCCAAGGTAATACATCCAGTGGTCTTGGTATTGATAAGAAACAGTCCATAAATTCAATTTACGATGTAATAATAAATGAGGTTCCCATCGAAAATACGATAATTCAACATAAAGAAATACCAAATTTACATATTTCTCCGTCTAACATTCAGCTTGCCGGTGCGGAAGTTGAGCTTGTTTCCGTCATTTCACGTGAAACACGCTTAAAGTACTCACTGGAGAACATCAGAAATAATTACGACTTTATTATTATAGACTGCCCGCCGTCTCTTGGCTTAATTACTGTTAATGCACTTACGGCAGCCGACACGATACTTGTCCCGATTCAATGTGAATATTACGCGCTTGAGGGATTAAGCCAGCTGATGAGTACGGTTAAGATAGTGCAAAAGCATCTTAACCCGGGCCTGTCGGTTGAAGGTGTCGTTCTCACTATGTTTGATTCAAGAACGAATCTATCTATACAAGTTGTGGAAGAAGTAAAAAAATATTTTGGGAATAAAGTTTACAGAACAATTATTCCAAGGAATGTTCGACTTAGTGAGGCTCCAAGTTTTGGCCTTCCAATTATATTATATGAACCGAAATCCCGGGGAGCCGAATGCTATATGGAACTTGCGGATGAAGTAATTGAATATTCGGAGGTATAAAAAATGAGGAAAGGGTTGGGGAAAGGACTCGGAGCTCTTCTTGACTCGGAAAACATACTTGTCGGCACATCGGCTTTAAGCGAGTTGAAAATTAATGAAATTGTGCCTAACACGAGTCAGCCAAGAAAAAACTTTGATCAGGACAAGCTGAAAGGCCTTGCGGAATCAATACAAAAGCACGGTGTTGTCCAGCCGATAATTGTAAAAAAGGAACCTGACGGCTATTCCATTATCGCAGGTGAAAGAAGATGGAGAGCCGCCAGAATGGCAGGATTAAAAACTATACCGGCCATTGTTAAAGACATGTCAAGTCTTGAAATAATGGAAACCGCATTGGTGGAAAACCTACAAAGGGAAGATTTGAACCCGATTGAAGAAGCGGAGGCTTACCAGAAACTAATTGATGAGCACGGTCTGACGCAGGAATATATATCGAAACTCGTAGGAAAAAGCAGGGCCTACATCGCTAATTCCGTAAGGCTGTTATCGTTATCTGATAAAGTCAGGAAAATGATTGTGGAGGAATTGCTTACCCCAGGGCATGCCCGCACCCTTATTACAATCGAAGATGAAGAAAAACAAAATAAACTCGCGTCGTATATAACTGAAAAAAAACTTAGTGTTAGGGAAACGGAAGAGTATGTTAAGAAACAAACAAATAAAAAAGAAAAATCAAAAAGTAGTCCCAAAATAAGCGATCCCTCGGTTCTTGAAATTGAAGAAAAATTAAAAAGCTATTTGGGTACTAAAGTTAATCTGCAGCATCGTAAAAACAAAGGGAAAATAATAATTGAATATTATTCAAACGATGAGTTTGAACGCATAGTAGACTTAATAACCAATAAATAGATATTTTCTGATTGCTGCACTGCTTGCCTGAACAACCGGGCGCATTGAAATTACCGAGTGGTATTTCCGGTTTTTTCCAATTGGCCTTTACTTTTATCTTGCTTTTTTTATATTGGGGTAATACAATATATAAAACTGACTATAGCAAGCAAACCGTTACCGGCAGTAATTTGCATATCCTGCCGGTATGACAGGCAGGCACATCTGTGGCGGAAAGCGGGGATCTTACCTCATTACGTTGGTCGGAGGGATAAAAATGGGTGAGTATATACTTTATGTCTCCTTTGTACTTGCGGTTTTGGCCGTAATTTTATTGCTTGTTCAGAATTTTAGGCTAAACAGCATGATAAAAAAGTATAATAAATTTATGTATGGATTGGGAGATAATGATGTTGAAAAATTGATGGATTCATATCTGGATGAGTTGGAAAAATTAAAAATGCATATATATTCCGACACTCAGAAGCGTCTTGAAGAATTAGAAAAAAAGATGCAGCATTGTATTCAGCATGTCGGAATTGTAAATTACAATGCATTTGACAATGTAGGAAATGATATGAGTTTTTCAATAGCCGCGATGGATGAAAAAAAGAACGGTTTTATATTGACAGGGATATATTCAAGGGATCATTCCTATGTTTATTCAAAAGAAATCCGTAAAGGAAAACCGCTGAAAGAATTATCTATTGAAGAACTTGAAGCATTTAACAAGGCACAGAATAAATTTGTCAGTTTACGCCAGTAATAAAAATGCTTTATTATATGAAATAAATGTGAATTATCAGCTTAAAGTTATATTTTAGCGCACTAAGGAAAGGTGAGTATTATGCTGGACATAAACAGGATACGGAATAATCCGGAAGAAGTAAAAAAAGCGTTATTAAAAAGAATAGACCATATAGACTTTTCTGAATTGCTTGAATGGGATTCGGAAAGAAGAAAGCTTATAGTTGAGAACGATGAAAAAAAGGCAAGAAGAAACAAGGTCTCCGATGAAATACCGAGGTTAAAAAAAGAGGGAATAGATATAACGGGCTTATTAACGGAGATGAAGACTTTATCCGTACTTATTAAGGAAAATGACGAACGGCTGCGTAATTTGGAAAGCAAAATTAATGAGTTTTTGTCCGCGCTGCCTAATATTCCTGCCGACGATGTTGTTCCGGGAGGGAAGGAAAACAACCAGGTTCTGCGGTATTGGGGACAAAAGCCCGATTTTGATTTTGAGCCTAAGGATCATGTTGAGCTTGCCACCGGATTGGGTTTAATTGACTATGAACGCGGTGCGAAAATAGGTGGCAATGGTTTCTGGGTTTATACCGGAGACGGCGCTTTATTGGAGTGGGCTCTTTTGAATTATTTTATTCAGGAGCATATCAAAGACGGGTATATATTTATGCTGCCGCCTCACATACTTAATTACCAGTGCGGATATACTGCCGGCCAATTTCCCAAGTTTATGGATGACGTATATAAGGTCGAGGCTGTTGAGGCCGACGAGAATATGCAGTTTATATTGCCGACGGCGGAAACTGCGTTAGTGAATTTCCATAGAGGAGAAATATTAAAGGAAGATGAACTGCCCAAGAAATATTTCGCCTATACTCCCTGTTATCGTAAGGAAGCAGGAAGCTACCGAACAGAGGAACGGGGAATGATTCGGGGCCATCAATTCAATAAAGTTGAAATGTTTCAATACACAACTCCGGAAACATCCGATATGGCATTGGATGAACTTGTTGAAAAAGCTGAAAAGCTTGTCCGCGGTTTAGGTCTTTATCATAGAGTTACGAAATTGGCGGCAAAAGACTGCAGTGCTTCAATGGGTAAAACGTTTGACATTGAAGTATTTATACCAAGCATGAACGATTTCAAGGAAGTCAGCTCTGCATCAAACGCTTATGATTACCAGGCAAGAAGGGGAAATATGCGGTTCAGGCGCTCTGAATCGGGTAAAACCGAGTTCGTACACACCCTTAATGCGTCAGGGCTTGCTACAAGCCGGATATTACCGGCCATTCTTGAACAATACCAGCGCAAAGATGGAACGGTTGTTGTTCCGGAAGTGCTTAGACCATTGGTTGGCAAGGAGATACTGGAAAAAAAATAATCTGAACTGTGAGTTTAAGCCTGCATGAGCCCGACTATATGGCTCATGCAGGAGAGGTTCCGGTTTGTGTAAATGTGTAATATTTCCGAATTGCAACTGATCTTGCTAAACTGCAATAAACAACCGATGATTGGATATTGACAACATATATGGCCTCTATTATAATAAAGAAGTCGCGCAGGCAGATATAAGCCGGAGTGGCGGAACAGGCAGACGCACAGGACTTAAAATCCTGCGGGGATAATATCCCCGTACCGGTTCGATTCCGGTCTCCGGCACCATATAGATATGAATTGACGGCCGGTTTTTCATTATTGGCCGTCTTTTTTATATCCCAAAAGCTTGTTAAAATCATCTATATTATATAGGTTGGTTTCTATTCCCATTTGTCCGTAAAAAGTATAATCGAAAATTATCAGTTTGAATGTGTTTTTTATTTCTTTCCCGTCCATTGTCCATATTTTATTAACAATATCCTCTGCGTCCATAGGGCGGTTAGTAATATAGTACCGTGCACCGCAAATCGGCAGGTGGTTCCTGAACGACTCGTTCGTCCATATATCCCTGGGAACATAAACCGCAATTTTCTGCGCATTTTTCTTGTTTTTGCTTTCTATTCTAAAGCCTAATATGGAATAACATCGTGCCGAAGGAAATTCTTTCCGGCTGTATGTTAATCCAAGAGAAAGAACTTCATCTGCAAATTGCTGAAAATATTGCCCGTTAACATTAGGATTGCTGTCAAAAAAATCCGTGTTCAACTCAATAATTATATCGCTGTTTTCTGATAGCGCCGTTAATATATTATAACTTACATGCCTTGGATCGCTTTTTTTTGCCCGGTAGGACAATGAAAACCGCGGAAGGTTATGATCGACGGAGCTGCTGTTTTCTTTTAGCTTTATCTTATACTTTTCAAACAGCATATTATTCACCTTCTTTAATTAATTTAAAGATAAAATCTTGCCTTGTTATAGACATTTTTACCCTGTAATATCATCGTACAGAATGAAAAATAGTTTCGATATCTTTCTTTCAAATAGTAAATCGCCAATTTCATGATATTTATTATGGTTTTATTATACTATACTTTTGTATTGGGCAAAACCATATGTAAAATAAACAAGCACTCTCATAATATATGGAACGATTTATCAATGAGTAAATTGCGAAGTTCTGAAATAAGCGATAATACTTAATAACAAGGATGCAGAAAAAT
>LFRV01000065.1:0-8131 GCA_001512485.1 Clostridiales bacterium DTU069
GATTTATACCTGCCGAACCGGGAACATTATAACCCCGACCAAAAATATTCGGATATAGAGCCGTGGTTCACTTCTAATAAATGGTGGCATAAAAGATGGTTAGATATAATCCGCGAGCTGATAGACTTGTACGAGCCCGACTTTCTGTACACGGACGGGGGACTTCCGTTCGGGGAAAACATGTATGAAGCGGGCCTTCATGCAGTTGCGCATCTTTACAATACAAGCGCGGCCAAGCATAACGGGAAAAATAACGCTGTTTATACGCAAAAAGACAGGCGAAAGGAGATTTACTCGGTTGGAGTCCTCGATATTGAACGCAGCCAGTCTCCTGATATAAAACCGGAACCATGGCAGACGGATACCTGCCTGGGACATTGGTTCTATGATGTCCGAGCGGTTTACAAGAAACCCGGACACGTTATCGAAATCCTTGTCGATATCATCTCGAAGAACGGGAACCTGCTTCTGAATATACCGCAGAAACCGGACGGTACGATTGACGACGAGTGCAAATACACGCTGAAGGAAATGGCGAAATGGATCAAAATATGCGGTGAAGGGGTTTATGGTACGCGGCCGTTCCGCATAGCGGGAGAAGGCCAGTCAAAGGTGATTATTGAAGGCTTCAGGGAAGATGCGGTTGAATGGAACAGTTCAGATTTCAGGTTTACAACAAAGGGCAAAACGCTTTATGCTTTCCAGATGCGCTGGCCGGAGGATAACAGGGCCGTGATTAAATCATTGACCCCTGCGGAAAAAGTAAAGAACGTCCGGCTTCTCGGAGTTGGCGATGTGCCTTTCGAACAGCCTTACGGAACCCTTGTCGTGAAACTTCCCGACAAGAAACCGACGGAATATGTAAATTGCATTGCCATAGAAATGGAGTAAAGCAGGATTTATTTAAATACGAAGTTTTAAAATGATAAAGTGCCGGATAATGAATACATAATAAACGGCTGTTTATGATTATGTAAATTACCATGATAAATACCCGGCCGCGCAATGTAAAAAATACCTTAAATGCAGCCGGATATTGCTTTATGGTGCCGTACGATGTTTCAACGTGTATTATTCCGATATATTTATATTTGAACCACACAGATAAAAAGAAAGGTGTAATATTATGCAGGCGTATTTATTTGTTCATTTCAGGGAAAAGACCACCCCGGACGGGGAACAGGTGCATTTCGGCTTAAGCAGGGACGGGTTTAACTGGGAAGCGGTAAACGGCGGCGCTCCTGTTCTTTGGGCTTACTATGGGGATAAAGGAGCAAGGGATTTTACGATAACACGGTGCAAGAATGACGGCAAGTTCTATATTTTTGCCACTGACCTGAGCCTTGCTTACGGAATGAGAAATCAATACAAACACTCGTGGCGCGAAATATCGGTGAACGGGAGCAAATGTTTTTCGGTATGGGAATCGGAGGATTTGGTGAAATGGACCGAACAAAGGCTTGTGAAAATCGGCTGCGATGAGTTCGGATGCATGTGGGCGCCGGATATCATTTATGATCGCGAGTCTGACGATTATGTAATCCATTGGTCCTCGTCCCACAGGAGCGATAATTACAACAGGAAAGCAATCTATTACAGCCGGACAAAGGATTTTAAAGATTTTTCCGAACCAAGGCTTCTGTATATGAAAGAGGACAGCAGCGTCATAGACTCGGCGATATATGAAGAGAACGGAAAATACTACATGTTTTTGAAAAGTGATAACAACCCGGCGGGGGTTATTATGTTAAAAGCGGACCATGTTACAGGGCCTTATACGCGGATTGACGCGTTTGATGAGAGTATGAGCGGGCTGCAGGGAAGGGTTTATGAAGGGCCGACGGCAGTACGCGTTGAGGATGGAAAATGGTGTTTGTTCCTCGACTACTTTGGTGCGCCCGGAGCGGCCCAGGGGTATGTTCCTTTTATTTCGGACAACCTTGAAGAAGGCAGGTTTTCACGAGCGGATGAACTGTTTCATTTTCCGTACGGTTTTAAACACGGCACTGTCCTTACGATTACGATGCAGGAATATGAAAGGATAAAAACGCATAACTGGGAAGACAAGGGATGGGTATGAAAAACATACGATTTTCATAAAATTCATGATATAATAAAAACAACATTTATTTCCAGAGGTTTGTCGGATGTGTAGAAAAAAGTTCAGGGACAGCTTAAGCGTGTTTTTAAATAATCTTTCGATAAAAAACAAAATATTCTTATTTTGTGCCGTAATTCTTTTAATATCGCTGTCTGTTTTTGCTTTTTTAACCATTAACATATCCAACCGGGCTATTGTTGATAAAGCGATTAAAAACGCGGGGAGAGAATTGGCTTTGATAAACAGGAGCCTGCTGATTTTGACCAACAACGCCGAGAATTACGTAAGGATTCTCTCGATAGACAACAGGCTGCAAAGCCAGCTTGCACGTATTGAAAACCAACAGCTTGGTTCAATCGACAACCTGGAACTGGAAAAAACGCTGTCGACCGCGTCAAGCAATGTTGTCGAACCGATAACGCATATTGCTGCAGCCAGTATCATCTCATCAAAAGGAGTTCTTTTTGACATCGGGTATGTGGACAATACAAGTATAAGGCAATATTTCAGCAGTGATGTTATAAACGCGATAAAGGAAAAAAAGACGCCATGCTGGCTCGGGTTGGTGAAAATACAGTTTAAGACCGGCGGTGAAGAAAATGTATTTGCGATTGCAAAACCGATTATCGGGTTTGATACCGGGCATTACCTGGGTATTGTTGTACTTTACATGAAAGAAAAAGATCTGGCTTCGATGTACCTGGACAATATCAACAATAAAAACGATAAATTTTATATTATTGACGAAAACAGAACGATTATATCTACCCAGGACAAAAGTGAATTATACGGGATATTCGATGAAAATAAATATCTTGGAGATTACCGGATTGAGGAGATTTCCGATGTTCAAAGCATTGTACGCAGTATAGACAATATACAGACATTAATTACAGTCAGGGATTTCGACAAACTTAACTGGAAAATTGTAAGCTTAACGCCGTTGGACGAGATTACATATGAAAATAAGAACATTACAAGGCTTATTCTTATTTTCGGGATCATTTGCCTGCTTTTTGCCTTTGCGGCTTCATATATACTTTCCTACAAGATTTCGAAGCCAATATTGAAACTTGTCAGAATTATGAAAGAGATTCAATCGGGGAATATGAAGTTAAGAGCCAACTTTACGGCAAGAGATGAGATTGGAATGCTGGGGGCAGGGTTTAACAATCTTATGGATAGGATAAATGAACTTTTGGAGCAGGTTTATACCGATCAGAAACTGAAAAGGGAAAGCGAGTTCAAACTGCTCCAATCCCAAATCAGGCCTCATTTTTTGTATAATACTATTGAAACAATAATTTCTTTTATTAAACTTGATCTTAAGGATAAAGCTATGCTCGCGGCGAAAAATCTTGCCGGGTTCTACCGGATTTCATTAAGCAAAGGCGACGATATTATTACGATAGAAGATGAAATCCGTTTGACGGAGAATTATCTGTCGATACAAAAACTGCGTTACGTGGAATATCTTGATTACAGCGTGGAAGTTGATGAAGGGATTCTTCAGTTCCGGATTCCGAAACTTACGCTGCAGCCCCTTGTCGAAAATTCAATTTATCATGGCCTAAAGCAAAAAGCGGGCAAAGGCATGCTGAAAATTAAAGGTTATTTTGAAAATGATACCGTTAAGATTGAAGTAGTCGATGATGGGGTTGGAATGGATGAAGAATTGATAGCGAGAGTTTTGGACCGGTCGGTAAATGCCCAAAGAAAATCGGATTTTGGGGTTTACAGTGTCGATTCAAGAATTAAACTTTTATACGGAGAACAATACGGAATCGGCATAGAAAGCAGAGTTGGGGAATATACGAAGGTTACGGTTACGATACCGGCCCTTCGGTCATAGGAGGAAAACATGCTGAAAGTAATGATAGTCGACGACGAGTATTATTTCAGGGAAGCGCTCAAGATATCACTTCCGTGGCAGGAGCTGGGGTTCAGCATATGCGGTGAGGCCAAAAACGGCAAGGATGCGCTTAACATGGTAGACGATCTGGATCCGGATATCATTCTTGTGGACATCAACATGCCTATAATGGACGGATTGGAATTTGTACAGGAACTCAGGAAAAGAGGGTCGAACCACAAGATTGTTATACTGACCGGACACAGCGAATTCCAGTACGCTAAAGAAGCGGTTAAGCTCGGGGTGTACAATTACATATTAAAACCGATAAATGAGAAAGAACTGACCGAAACCCTGACTGATCTAAAAAAAGACATTGAAACGGAAATAAACATAAAAATTGAATATAACAGGTTAAAACAGCAGGTTAAAGAAAGCGTTCCGCTGCTTAAGGAAAAATTTTTGAATGAGCTGATACAGGGGACACTGCCCCGCAATAAAAACGCCGTTGCGAAAAGAATGGAATACCTGAATATCAGTTTTACTTCAGAGTACTACAGGGTTGTAACGATAGAAATTAATTTTGAAGGCTCCGAAATTGTGGATATGCAGCTATGGAAATTCGCTGTTTCGAACATCTCGTGCGAGCTGATCGAAGAGTATTTTCCCTATGAAATATGTTATGACAGCAGTGACCGTATATGCATCATCGTCGGGGTTGGGAGAAACAGCCAGGAAAACCGTCTTATTCTTGAAAGCAGGCTGGAACTGATCCGCGCAGCTGTTTCGAAACATTTGGGATTTACCGTAACAATCGGTGTCGGGAACGAGAAGAAGTCGCTGCTTGATATATCCGCATCCTATAAGGAATCTCTCGTCGCCTTGAAAAACATGCTTACGAAAGGAAAGGACAGGGTTATCACGTATTACTCCGTTGAAGAGTCGGAGATCAGGATCAACCTGTTTACTGCAGTGGACAGAAACCAACTTTTGATCCATTTAAGGACCGGTGACAGCAAAGAGATAATGAACCTGTTGAGCCAGATTTTTACCGAAATTGGCACGGAAGACCTGCACCATGAAATTCTTTACGTTATTTGCGTGGAAATGGCGGCGATCTGCATGGAATACATTATAGAACTCGGCATAACGCTGAAAGAAGTGCTTCCGAACAATCTTTTGAACATTATTGAAGAAATACAGTCAAAGCGCTCGATACAGGAGATTAGGGAGTACATGGAAAGAATATTTAAAAATACGCTCGAAGCCGCCTCAAGAAGCAGAAGCTCAAAGGCATCGGTGCTTGTGGAAGGCGTTAAAAGTTATATCCATGAAAACTACGGCAACAGTGAAATGAATATTGATGAGATAGCAAGAAATCTTTATGTTAATTATTCACATCTATGCTTCATTTTTAAGCGGGATACGGGAATAACTATTAACGAATACCTGACCGAATACAGGATGATTAAGGCAAAGGAACTATTCGATGCCGGCAATAATCTGGTTCTTGATGTTGCAGCGAGGGTAGGATACGCGGACGCGAATTATTTCGGGAAATGCTTTAAAAAGCATTATGGTCTGTCTCCAAGCAAATATATAGAGAGCATAAGGCGCTGATATTAATCGAACCATTATCCAACATTATTCCTTATGTACGAATAATATTCCCTTCAATATGAAAAAGCAGCGATATAGAATAATACTGCAGTAGTTTTAAACCTTTCGAAAGGGAAAATTTTCCAAATTAAAATTAAAGGAGGCAGAGAAATGAAGCATTTATTCAAGCTGATTGTCCTTGCTGTAACAATCGCCATGTTAATTTCTTTGTTCGCATGCACGGCAGCACCATCGGCACCTGACACGTCAAAACCTGCGGACAGCGGTAGTACAGACACGGACGCTGATAAACCCGCTGAAAAGGTAAAAATCAAATTCCTGTCCTTGAGTGCTGACGAAAACAGGAACAGGATCCGCGAAGAGTACATTAAGGTGAACGTCGTGAAAGAATTCCCGAACCTGGAAGTTGAGTACGATTTGGGCGGCGGCGGACAGGACTACGCAAACAAGCTGAAAGCCTATAACGCATCCGGTGATATGCCCGATGTATGGTTTTCAGAGCAGAATTTGTCAACTGTCGTTATCGCGGCAGGGAATGCGCTCGATTTGTATCCGTATGTAAAGGATTCGGAATTTGCGAAGAAAATTAAAATGAAAGAACTAGTACAGCCTGACAAGGACGGAAAACTTTACTGCGTGCAGCCCGGCGCGGACCAGTATTTCACACCGCGGTTATGGTACCATAAAGACATCTTTGCGCAGTATAATATTGAACCGCCGAAAACTTTCGATGAACTTGTAAGTGTTTGTGAAACGCTTAAGAGCAACGGAATAGTTCCGATGTCCATTGTCGGAAAAGACGGCTGGACACCGAACCTGCACATGGTCCAGACAATGATTATGGCAGAAGATCCGCAGGTCGCGATTGATCTTGTAAACAACAAAACAGATTTTTCAAACCCCGTAGTTAAGAATGCACTGGGAAGAATACAGAAACTCGTGCAAATCGGTGCGTTTGCGGACGGCGTAACGAATATAGATTACGGTCCCGCGATAGAAATGTTTACGTCAAACAGGGCGGCAATGCTGGCCATGTTTACGTGGGAACTCGGCAATCTTGAAAGCGTATGCCCGGATCTCGATTTCATCCCGTGGCCTTCCGCGAGCGACAAAGTTGATCCGAACAATGTAATTCAATACTGGGGGGCTCCTCTTAGCGGATACCTCGCAGCGGCAAATACAAAATACCCTGAGATTGCCGCGAAGTTTGCAATGTTCTGTGCAGTTCAGGATGCATTGTACTATAATATTGAACAGAAAGCTCCAACGATGTACGATACGGGAATTGTAATAGAAGGTGTTTCTCCTCTGATGCAAAAGAACCTCGATCAGTTTGAGGCGGCGGCGATTAAAGTTCCGTCCATGTGGGCGGCTACATTCAATGCCAAGATGTCGGCCGAATTTGCGACGGAGAACAGCAAACTGCTTACAGGACAGTATTCGCCGGATGACTGGATCAGCGTAATTAACCCGGTATGGGCGGAGAACTTTGATTAATCCATAATGGCTGATTAATACAATACGAAGCGCTGACATCCCTATATGGGGTATATATAGGCTCATATAGGGATGTTGGCTAATAAGGTGATACAGATGAATAAATTATTCGGCAACAAGCTGGCAATATTTATATTTTCCTTTCCCGCACTGTTTTTATTTACGGTTTTTGTTATTTATCCGATTTTTCCCGAAGTCCTTATCAGTTTTCAAAAAAACGACGGCTTCAGAAATATGGGATATGTAGGCCTTAAAAATTACATTGATGTATTGAATGACAAGACTTTTTGGAGAGCAAATCTGAACACTTTTACGATTGTGTTCCTGTCTACCTTTGTCGCTCTGCCAATTTCACTTATCTTTGCGCTGGTTATGGATAGGCTCAGCGAACCAATGAGAAGGTTTTTCAAAGGCACCAGCGTGCTGCCTGCCGTGCTTTCGGTAACGGTTATAGCGCAAATGTGGATTGCGATTTACGAACCAATGTGGGGGCTTTTGAACAGCATATTGAGGGCTCTGCGTTTGGACAGCCTGGCTGTAGCATGGTTGTCGGACAGCAGAACCGTGGTTCCGGCAATCGCGGCGGCATTCTTATGGCAGTACCTGGGTTTAAACGCGCTGCTTTTTTATACGGGCATTAAAGCTATTCCGAAAACTTACTATGAAGCTGCATTAATTGACGGTGCAGGATTTATTAAATCAAGCATTAAGATAACTATTCCTTTGCTGCAGGATGTTACGAAGTATCTGCTTGTTCTCTCAATTCTCGGCTGCATGGCGCAGTTTGCCCATGTAAGGATAATGACGGCCGGCGGACCCGGTGATATATCAAGAACAGTAATTTATCATTTGTACTACAGGGCGTTTTCGGCGTCAGATTTCGGTCAGGGCTGTGCAATTGCCATTTTGTTTGTAATTGAATGCCTCGTATTGACTTTTTTAATAAACAGATTTGTTGCACGGGAAAAAATTGAATTTTGACAGGACGGTTGATAGAATATGATAAACGGTAAGCGCAGGGTAGCCGTAAATACAATAATGATACTGATTGGAATATCGTT
>LFRV01000065.1:8140-27345 GCA_001512485.1 Clostridiales bacterium DTU069
GGCCTGCCGGAGCAGTGGGTTTTTAACAATTATGGGGATGCGCTCGAAAAGTTTAATTTCCCAAGATACTTATCAAACAGTGTTATATATTCCGTAGGAACGATTATTTTAACAGTGTTTTTCGGAAGCATGCTCGCCTACTGCTTCAGCAGAATGGACTGGAAACATAAAAACCTGGCGTTAAGCTATATTTCGATGGGGCTTATTATACCTTCCCAGGTGGTTGTTATCCCGCTACTTATTATGACTCGGGATCTGGGGCTTAAAGGCACACATATGGGTCTTATCCTGCCTTATTCGGCTTTTGCGTTGTCTTCCTGCGTTCTCATGCTTTATGCTTTTTTCAGAAGCTTGCCCAGGGAACTTGAAGAGGCGGCCTGCATTGATGGCTGTAATATTTACCAGACTTATTTCAGGATTATAATGCCTGTAATAAAACCGGCAATCGCAACACAATGTGTTTTAATTTTTATGAATACATATAACGAGTTTTTCCTGGCCTTTATTTTGGGGGCAGAGGACAAGATACGCCCGTTGACGGTCGGTCTTTTAAATTTCTTTGTGAGCATAGGCGTTTCGCATTGGGGCCAGATTGGCGCCGCAATGATTATAACGAGCCTGCCCACAATACTTGTATATATAATCGGAAATGAGCAGATAGAAAACGCTTTAACGGCAGGAGCAATCCTTAAGTAACAGGGATATCCAGTACAAATCAAGTTTAAGGCGTTGTCACATCAATTGAATAAATTTAAACTCCTGTGGTTTGGCATTGATTTTTACTAAAAACGAACGCTGTGCAGCATGCTTTTGCATGCTGCTTATATGCTTTGTATAAATATTATGTCTATTACTCTGTTATATGTTAAAATAGTAATAAAATAAATCAATAATGGAGTTGGTATATATCATGGCTAAAGGAAAATATTCTTCACTGTCCGTTGAAATACTGCCCCAATGTGAAAATATTATCAGGGTTGTTTATTCATATGAGAAAGAGAAAAATCGAAAAAGTAGCCTGATTTCTGAAGATTTTGAACCGCAGAATAATATAGGCGGGAAAAAGTACATATTTGAGGACAATTGCATATCATTTCTGAACAGGCACGGCGAGATTATATTAAAGGAGACAGCACGCAGCCTGACCGAAAAAATGGTTTACCGGTATATCATTGATGGTGAACCTGTAATTAAGCGCAAACAGACGGCTAACGGGATAGTGGAATACATTGAAAACGCGCATGAGGAGCCTGCAGGCACCTCATATGAAGGCAAGCTTGTCTTTTCAATTTCGGGCGATGAAGCTCTTTACGGACTCGGGCAGCATGAGGACGGGATATATAATTACCATCAAAAAACGGAGTATTTATACCAAAACAATATGAAAATCGCGATTCCTTTTATCCTTTCGTCGAGGAATTACGGGATACTGCTGGACACCGAAAGCGCGGTCATTTATCAAAGCAGGCAGGGCGAGATTACGTTTACGATTGATACCACCGATGAGATTTCATATTACGTTATAACAGGAAACAGTTTTGATGAGATTATCGTCCACTTGAGAAATCTTACGGGTACGGCACCGATGCTGCCGAGATGGGCTTTCGGATATATCCAGTCGAAGGAGCGGTACAAATCATCCGAAGAACTGATAAATACCGTGACAAAGTTTCGCGATATGGGAATACCTATAGATTGCATCGTCCAGGACTGGTTTTCGTGGGAAGAAGGCTTATGGGGAGAGAAGAAGGTCGATAAAACCAGGTATCCCGATTTGAAGAAGCTCGTGGATACGCTGCATGAAAATAACGTTAAACTTATGGTATCTATCTGGCCGAATATGTCTAAAAACAGCAACAATTATTCCGAGATGAAAGAGAAAGGGTTTTTGCTGCCCAATTCAACAACATATGACGCGTTTAATGAAGAAGCAAGAGCGCTTTACTGGAAGCAGTGCGAAGAGGAATGGTTCTCGGCGGGAGCGGACGCGTGGTGGTGTGACAACTCCGAACCGTTTTCGGATGCCGACTGGAACGGCGAAACAAGACGCCCGGAAGAAATGCGTTATCAGCTTGTTGTTGATGAATCAAAAAAACATATGGACTGGACCCGATTAAATTCGTATGGTCTTTTCCACGCAAAAGGCATTTATGAGAATTGGCGCAGGACAAACAACGAAAAACGTGTTGTGAACCTAACCCGATCGTGTTACATATCCGGGCAGTGCTACGGTACGATATGCTGGTCGGGAGATATAAGCGCGAAATGGTCTACACTGAAAAATCAAATAACAGAGGGAATTAAATTCTGCATGAGCGGAATGCCATACTGGACGCTCGATATAGGGGCATTTTTTACTGTGAAAGATAAATGGGAAAACAGGGGATGCAACAACAGCGGCAACACGAATAAACTCTGGTTTTGGGACGGGGATTACAATGAAGGCGTTAATGACCTCGGTTACAGGGAACTTTATGTAAGGTGGCTGCAGTATGCCGTATTTCTTCCCGTATTCCGGTCCCACGGCACCGATACACCGCGGGAACCATGGAATTTCGGAAGCCCGGGCAGTATTTTTTATGATACCATCGTGAAGTATATCAAGCTTAGATACCGGCTGCTCCCGTATATTTATTCGATGGCAGCCGAGGTTACGCAAAAAAATTCAACAATGATGCGCAGTTTAATGTTCGATTTTGCCCATGACGAAAAAGTTAAGGAAATCGGCGATTGTTTCATGTTCGGGAAGGCATTCCTCGTTTGCCCCGTAACAGAGCCGATGTACTATGAAGCAAACAGCGTTCCGCTGCAAAATACCGAAAAGACAAAAGAAGTTTACCTTCCAAAAGGCGCTGCCTGGTTCGACTACTGGACAAATACCGTGTATAACGGCGGACAGAAAATAACCTGCAGAGCCGATCTCGATACGATACCGCTGTTTGTAAAAGCCGGATCAATTGTTCCGGTGTCCGATCCTGTTATGTACGCTGACGAGAAAAAAGGGGAAGTATCTGAAATCATAATCTACGGTGAAGATGACGGCGAGTTTACTCTTTATAATGACGAGGGCGATAATTATTCCTATGAAGACGGGAACTTTTCGGCTATCCCGCTGCGGTACGATGATAGTGAAAAAACGTTAACCTTTGGAAGATCCTGCGGAAAATACAAGTACCAGCAGAATTTCAGGATAAGGCTGATAGAAAGCGGGCGGGTGAAATCAGTTGAAGTTAAATATAAAGGGAGTGAACAAACCGTAAAGTTATAATACTAAATTCAAATAGATGATAAGCTAGTTTTAAAAAGTAACTACTGGCAAAAGATAACGCTAACGGAAATGGACGAATATGTTTGTATGAGCCCTGGATATGTCGCTCTATATTGTATAGAGGTGGGAGTTCTATCGAGTTACGCAATTGAAGAATGAAAATATAAATTCAAATAAAGGGGAAAGGAAACGGGAGTTGGAAAACGATAAAACCATAAGAAAAGGAAAAATACTAGTTTATACAAGAACACCACTCCAGGGTTTGTATTCGTCACATCTTGCCTATAGTATACATATGGCGTACAGCAGTGATGGGAATACATATAAAGCTTTGAATCAGAATTACGGAATTGTATTCGCATCTGCAACCATTTCGCAAGACAATACCATTAATGAGAAAGGATTGAAAAAACCATATTTGTTTTATACAGCCGACGGTAAGTTTGGAATAGTGGCCGTCAGAATAAACGCTGACGGCAGTGATGACAGAGAAAGCAAGGGAAAAGTTTTGTTATGGCTGTCAGAAGATCTTTATTATTTTAAAGAGATTGGCTTAATAAATCTACATATGGATACATATGTGAGTGAAATAGTTTGTGAATACGATTATATTAATAAACAATATACGTTGATATGGAAAGATAATGACGGAAGGTGTTTTCAAAACACAATGGAGGATATCACTGAACTGGATAGCGCGTCAGACGCAAAACCCGGCGAAATGCCTGTATACGAAACCGTATTGTCCGTTCCCGAAGGAGCCGTTAAAGGGAATGTCCTGGAAGTGGATGCCTGTTTCGGCAATGATCTTCTTATTAAATGGTCGCCTCTAGTAAACACTGAAATTAAAGTACCAGAATACATCAGGGCTGAATCTAAAGATCAAATCAATGCAGTAACAGCGACAGCGGTTTATAATGATGGATCTGCATCAGTCAAACAGGTTATATGGGATACCGAAAGCATTGATTTTTCAAAGGCCGGAATTTACGAAGTCTCTGGTACCGTTGTCCAGGATGTATATCCATTCCCGTTAGCTGTTGGATACGCTGATCCAAATATAATACAATGGAACGGTAAATACTATTTTATCGCGACAAATGACAATACCGACGGTGTGGGCTTATATGTCCGTGAATCTGATACGATAATGGGATTGTTCAGTGACGGTTTTAAAGAATATGTTATCCTAGATCGGAATGAAGAAAAAGGATTTGTTCAAACTTTCTGGGCCCCGGAATTTCATGTTATCGGAGATGAATTATATATTTTGTTCGCGGTAAGCGGAAAAATCTGGGGTCCGCAATCACATATCATGAAGTTAAAAAAGAATGGAAGCATTATTGATCCTGATAGCTGGGAAGAGCCAATCCGTGTTATGAAAATGGACGGAACATATCTTGCAACGGAAGGTATTACGCTGGACATGACGTATTTTGAAGCGTGTAATAAAGCCTATTTGGTGTGGTCATACCGCTTGCACATCGGAACCCCTAAAGATACCGGTTCAATGCTTTATATTGCGACTATAGATAAGAAAGAACCTTGGCGGCTGACAAGTGAGCCTGTGTTGTTGTCGAGGCCGTTATACGGCTGGGAGAATAATGAACATACGATAAACAACGAAGGTCCATACGCGATTGTAACGGAAGATAAAGTATATATTACATACTCTGGCGGAGCAGCCGGTGGATATTCGTATGCGCTTGGACTTTTGACGGCCTCAAAAGGTGCTGATTTGCTGGATTCCGGCAGTTGGGTAAAGAACAATGCACCTGTCTTATCCTATTATTCTTTAAAAGGCGAGTACGGACCAGGTCATAATACTTTCTTCAGAGATAAATATGGAAACCTTATGATTGCGTATCATGCGCAGGAAACGATGAAAAGAAGTCCAAGATGCACGGCAATCCGAAGAGTTCATTTTGACAAGTGCGGTATTCCCAGATTTGACATGTCTGTCGAACGGGATTTGAAGCATGAGCTTACGAGAGTTAAAACAACGGTTGAAATAATAAAATAAAGAGAAATCATATGTATGAGGTGTTATTATGGGTGTGATAGAGGTTAAAAAAAATAAGGTTATTTTTCAAAAAAGAGATGAGCTTGCCGTTATAGAACCGTGGGGAAAAGACTGTTTGAGATTCCGGGCTTCTCCAAATGCGAGAATCACCGATGAGAACTGGAGTCTAATACCGCAGCCGGAAGTCAAATGTTCCGCGTCGGCTGGAGATGATAAAGCAGTTATCGTAAACGGCAAGATTTCGGCTGAAGTTTTTTCAAGCGGGAAGGTTGTCTATTATAAGAATGGAAAGGAAATACTGGCGGAACGTCCCTATATGGCTTTCAATACTAAATACAGGGTTTATCGTTCGCTTGGGGGAGATAACCATCGTGCTACCGTAATTTTTCAGGCATACGAGAATGAGCATTTTTACGGCCTAGGACAGGAACAGAACGATTGTTTTGATTTAAAAGGTTCGACAAGCGAGTTGATTCATAAAAATACTAAGTCTTCCATTCCGTTTGTATACTCATCAAGAGGGTATGGTTTCCTTTGGAATAACCCGGCTATCGGCCGCTGTGAATTAACGAATAATCACTCGCTGTGGACGGCCAATTCGACGAAACAAATTGATTATATTATAATCGCCGGTGATACTCCAGCGGAGATAATGAGCAAATATGCCGATTTAACTGGTCATGCGCCAAAGTTTCCGCGCTGGGCATCCGGTTTCTGGCAGTCGAAACTGCGGTATGAAGATCAGGATGAACTACTGGGAGTGGCTAGAGAATATAAAAGAAGAGGAATACCTTTATCCGCTATTGTTATTGATTACTTCCACTGGCCGGAACAAGGCGAATGGAAGCTGGATCCAAAATATTGGCCGGACACTGAAGGTATGTGCAAAGAGTTGAATGAATTGAAAATAAAACCGGTTATATCAATCTGGCCGACGATAAATCCAAACAGTGAGAACTACAAATATATGGATGAGCGGAATATGCTGTTAAGGACAGAAAGAGGTCAATATGGCATATTTGACTTCTACGGACTGCAAACCTACATAGATCCGACCAATCCGGAAACGAGAGAATATGTATGGTCTAAGGTTTATCAAAATTACTATAAAATTGGAATAAGGAACTACTGGCTTGATGAAGCGGAACCGGAAATTAATCCCGTGCAATTTAATAATATACGTTTCTATAAAGGGAACGGCGAGGAAGTTGGGCTGTTGTATCCCTACTATTACTCAAAATTATTTTATGACGGATTAAAAAAAGCAGGAGAGGAAGAAATCATTTCTCTTGTACGTGCGGCTTGGATAGGCAGCCAGCGGTTCGGCGCATTGGTATGGTCAGGGGATATTCCTTCTACGTTTGAATCACTTCGTATGAGCGTAAAGACCGGACTAAATATGGCAATGTGCGGAATTCCCTGGTGGTGCAGCGATATTGGAGGCTTCTGGGGAGCGGATATTGAAAGCGATTATTTTCGCGAATTGATTGTGCGCTGGTTCCAATTCGGTGTTTTTTGTCCGGTTACACGGATACACGGCGCAAGGAAACGTACCGCCAATCAAATCGAACGACATCCGGGCATTAAAGAGCGAAGCGGTGGAGATAACGAGATATGGAGCTTTGGAGAAAAGGTTTATTCTATCCTGAAAAAGCTCGTTGAACTGCGGGAACGTTTGCGCCCCTATATTCATAAATATATGGATATAGCCAGTGAAACAGGTGCGCCTGTTATGCGTCCGATGTTTTTTAATTATCCGGAGGATGAAGTATGCTATAAACTGGGTGATCAGTATATGTTCGGCGATGATATTTTGTTTGCTCCGATTGTATATCAGGGACAGACCAGCCGTAATGTATATCTTCCTTCCGGTACATGGGTTGATGTGAACAGCCGTAAGGAGTACGCAGGCGGGCGCTTTGTGGAAATGAGTGTGGAGATTGACAAATATATTGCCTTTGTAAAAGAAGGAAGCGATTGTATTAATTTATTTTAAATCCCGGATTCGCTTATTTTATGCGGCTTTAAAAGCCGCATATTTTTTATGTATTCAAATGATAAAGAAAAAATGTAAACAGCCAATAAATACCGATAAATGGTGTATATTGAACTGGCTGTGGTTTTCTTTTATAATAAAAATGTATGGTGATGAAATGCTGCAGTTATCATTCTGTGCTCATCAGTTTGTCATAGTTGGATGTGCGGCAAATGATTTGCCGGTTAATAAACGCGATTATATGCAGAGGGATCAATGTACCGGTTATTGATTGTTGAAGATGAAAAATGGGAACGGGAAGGCCTTAGGGATTTTCTTGACTGGAAAAACCTTGGGATTGAAGTGTCAGGCTGTGCCTGTAACGGCATGGAAGGCAAAAAGATGGCTGAAGAGCTCAAGCCGGATATTATTATAACGGACATTAAAATGCCTTTACTCGATGGAATTCAGATGGCACGTGATATCAGGGCTTTTCTTCCTGATGCAAAGATCATAATTCTAACCGGATATGACGAATTTGAATTTGCAAAGCAAACTTTCGATTTTCATGCTTTCGCGTACCTGTTAAAACCTATCCGAAGAAAAGACCTTGAGCAGGTAATCAGGGACGTTCTTGAGCAGCTTGAGCATGAAGAAAGCATAATAAAAGAGATAAACACGCTGAAAAGTGAATGGACGGAATATGCCAGTAAAAACCGTGACTACCTTCTTATCGATTTTTTAAAACAAAAAACCGAGTTGACGCATATCTATGAACTCCCGCTGATGAGATGGCTCGATACATTTAAAAATAAGCTTGTTGCAATATTATCATTATACCCGGACAAATATGAAAGGAATCCGGTTACCTGTATGCCGCAGGATGTAACAAAAGTGTTGAACACAATTCTCGGGACCAGGGGAATAGCAGTTTCCTGCAGCGAACTGCAGGAAAATATTGTTGCGTGTATTGATGCGCCTTCGGGCATACAGGAACTGGAAGCTGTTTTATTGCAAATGATGGAGGAAATAAAAAAAAGGTTTGGAACAGATTGTATTGCCGGGGTCGGAGAAATTGTCAACGGGCTTGAATTCATGCCGCAGTCCTATACACAGGCACGGGAAGCAATTAGTTTCAGGTTCGCAGCGAATTATCGCGATGTGTTATTCTACAGCAGCATAAAAGACGCTGATCGGAATAACTGGGATTTAACCGGACAGTTGGTTGAAAAAGCGGATTCACTATCGTCAAAGATTGTTCACTGTATTCAAAAAGGAGATATGAATCAGAGTACACGGCTGGTCGATGATTTCCTCGCGATGCTTAGGGAGAACCTTTCAGGCGCTAAAATACTTTTTAACCGATTTATTATGAACATTATTAACGGTCTGAATACAATTCTGGCCAACAGCACTGAAGAAGACAGGGTATATGTTTCTCTATGGGATCCTGAAAAACAAGGTGTGGATTACACAATGCTCGATTCGCTTTCCCAAACCAGGAATTACCTTACCGGTTTTTTGAGCAGAGTTGCCGTAAATATGGAAAAAGACTGTCGTGAAGATAAAATAGCCAGAACCGTGCTTAAAATTATTGAGGAAAAATACCCGGAAGAGCTGAACTTAAAGCGGATATCGAAAGAGATAAACCTTTATCCTTATTATATAGGGAGCATTTTTAAAGAATACACGGGTAAAAGTTTTAACGAGTATTTAAATTATTATAGGATAGATAAGGCAAAAGAAATGCTGCATTATAAAAACATGAAGGTGTCCGATTTGGCCGAAGCGGTCGGCATACCGAATGCTTCATACTTTTGCTGCCTGTTTAAAAAGAGGTTCGGCATAAGCCCCGGTGAGTACGGGGAACTGGTTAACAGGAGGCAAAAAGGTGTATAAACTATTGATTGTAGAAGATGAGGTGTGGGAAAGAGAAGGTCTGGCTGATTTTTTGAACTGGTCGGAACTTGATATTGAGGTTGTCGGAACCGCAGCGAATGGAATCCAGGGGATTAAAATGGCTAAAGAACATCTCCCGGATATAATCATCACGGATATTCGCATGCCTATGATGGACGGCTTAAAATTATCCGAAGAAGTGAAAAGATTCCTGCCTAATTGCAGAATTATAATAATTACAGGCTATGATGATTTTAAATACGCTAAGGATGCGATACATATAGGTGTTTACGATTATTTGCTCAAACCCGTGCAGAAGCGGCAATTACTTAATGCTTTAAACAGAACCATAACTGCTATACAACGGGAAACTCAACGGGAAGAATATGTAGACAGCCTGAAAACACAACTGACCGAACGCGCTTACAAAGACAGAGAACGCTTTCTGTTAAGTATTCTCCGAGGTAATGAGCAATATCCGGCTTTGATTGACAAAAATGATTTCAGGTACACTTTTTATTCACATCGTACGGCGGCTGTCGTTGTGCGCGTTAACGTCTGTCCTTTCAGCGAGGGAATGATTACCTATGCAGGACAGGAGCATTTCGGAGTATTATATAAAAGAATCAGGGATGTGGTTGGCGATAAAGGGATAACTGCCGGGAATGACCTGGAAAACGGAGAAATTGTGATATGTCTGCCATTAAAGCAAAAAGGGCGCAATGAAATCAATGATATTGTTCAACTGATCCGGCGGCAGGATTACGGAGCAAATAAGCCGGAATATATAATTGGAGTAGGTTCAGTATCGAAGGATATAACCGGTTTTACGGAATCTTACAAGCACGCTCAAACCGCGCTAAGGCTGCTGTTTTTTATGCAGGATGCGGATATTTTCTATTACGATGAATTAAATCCGCCGGAAAAAACACAGGAGGGCGCGGTCTATGAATTCCTGCAATCTGCCCCCGAATACTCTAAAAAGATACTGAATGCGATTGTTTCATCGGACTCTCAAAAGATAACATCGATAACAGATGAAATGTTTGATATTATATGTAAAAATTATGTTGACAAAAATCTTGTATGCAATTTTCTTGCCGATATGATAAACGAAATATCAATCCTGCTGCTGTCGAAAGGCGGCTCATTCAATATCGGGTTTAACAGCGGAGATGACATCCTTGAAGCGTTTCAAAGCTGCATTAAGCTCGAACAGCTTAAAAAATGGTTCAAAGCGCTGTTGATTGACGCGAACAGGTATTTCACAAAAAAAAGAAAGAACAGGGAAGAGTATATTATTGATAGCGTGCTGAATATAATCGAAAATGAATACATGAATGATATCGGACTCGAGGTTATTGCGCACAGGCTTGGAATATCGCCGAATTATCTGGGGAGTGTGTTTAAAAAATATGTCGGAAAACGTTTCACCGAGGTTTTAACGGAATTCAGGATGAATAAGGCAAAAGAAATACTCATATCAGGTAAGGACAGTATAATGAATGTAGCTAAAAAGGCGGGGTTTATCAGTACTTCATATTTTTGTACCGTGTTTAAAAAAATTCACGGAATCAGTCCAATGGAATACCGGGAGAAGTATGATTATGGTAATGAAGATAAGAGATAAAGTAACCGGTGTATACAAAAAAATAAGCAATATGCGCATAGCATGGAAATTTACGTGCGCATACTTTATTATTCTTGCGCTGCCGATAATAGGCACGGGTATTTTTATAAACCATACGACAACAAAATCATTTATATACCAGTCGGAGCTATTGGCAAGGCAAAGCCTGCTTCAGAAGAGAGAAATTATTAACCAGAAAATTGAAAGTATAGAAAAAACCTCGATATCGATCGCTCAAAATCCTCAAATACTGAATTACCTCGAAGAACCGTTCGAGAACAACCGCCAGAGTTACGAAAGCTATTTTTATTTCTTCGCTCCCGTGTATGAAAGCTATATTATCCAAAACAGGTACATATACTGGACGATGTTGTATGTAAACAACAAAACGTTTCCGAATTCGTGGAACAGCATATATCATATTGACGCGAAAGAAGATGACGAAGAATACAGGGCGTTTCTCGAAGATGACGATATGCTGCATAAATGGAATACTATACACTACACGGAAAAGGAGGTATATTCCAGGACTACGGTAAAGGAAAGGGTTTTTTCGTTGTCACGCAAATTGATATCGTTTGTGGATAAGAAACTCATCGGCGTGCTTGTGATTGAGATAACCGAAAAGGAACTGTTTCAAAATCTTGCCAACAACAATGATACGAATGAGTATTACCTCGTGTTTGATGATAAAGGGAA
Source organism: Clostridiales bacterium DTU069 (assembly GCA_001512485.1). Classification (GTDB taxonomy): domain Bacteria; phylum Bacillota; class Clostridia; order DSM-8532; family DSM-8532; genus DTU069. The sequence goes on from LFRV01000065.1 coordinate 19,635, forward strand.
TATGGTTTCGGAGAGTACATATAAAAACCTTCCGGATAAGTACAAAACAAGCTTTCTTACGGCGCTGAAAGATGGAAACGAAATAAACGGCGTAACGGAGTTTGATAATGAAAAATTCATAGTCTGGTCGATTCCGCTTGAACGAATCGGATACAGCCTTGTCGGTATTATACCTCTTAAGAATTACATGGGAAACACGCCGAATTATACATTAATTATTATAATTGTAATAATAGCGGCGCTTATTGTATTCGGGGTGCTTATTTATTTCGTGTCGGATAAACTTACCGAGAGATTGAAGATACTGCTGAAAGGACTAAAATCGGTACGCAATGAAAATATTAACATTAAGCTGCCCGTAGAAAGTTATGATGAACTTGGAGAACTGACGATAAACTTCAACCACATGACCGACAGAATTCATGAACTGATAGAACGTGTCTACAAGGCGCAGATAGTGGAAAAGGAATCGGAACTGAAGGCGCTTGAAGCCCAGATAAATCCGCACTTTTTATATAACACGCTCTCGACGATTTCATGGATGGCCAGAAAGGTTAATGCGGAAAATATTGAAGAGTTAGCTTTTATGCTGTCAAAATTTTACCGGCTCGTTTTAAGTAAAGGTAATTCGATAATAACAGTCAGGGATGAAATAGAGCTTTTAAAAGCCTATATTGAAATTGAGAAAACACGGTTTGATAATCTTTTCAATGTGAAATATGAACTTGATAACGAAGCCCTTGATTACAGGATGATAAAAATTATCCTCCAACCGATAGCTGAAAACGCGATAAACCACGGTATAGCGCCGAAAGGGTATAAAGGTACGCTGATTGTAAGGTTAACGCACGACGATGAAAACCTGTACTTTTCGATAATAGACGACGGCGTGGGCATTAACAGAAATGTACTGCAAAGCATATATAAATCCGAAATAGCGAAGAAAAGGGAAAGCGGCTACGCAATTCAAAATGTGATGGAGCGCATCAACGCGGTATATGAGGATAAAGGACACATCCGCATTTTCAGCCGTCCGGGCATCGGGTGTTCGGTGACCATTACGATACCTAAAACGATAGATTTTCTTAATTTATGATATAAAAATTGATTTTTAAAATTGATTCCCTGTAGTTCCATGTCTATAATAAAATTGTAAAACGATTTATTAAGGACATAATGTAAAAGAAAAACACCTGCTCATATGTTCTTTTGATACCATGCTAAAAAATTTGAAAGGTGTGTTGTAATGAATCAGCCTACTGCCGTTTTCACGGGCAAAAAAAAGATGACCTTTGGGAAAAAATTCTGGGACCAAAGGTATCTGATGGTACTCGTGCTTCCTGTTGTATTATGGATGATAATTTTCAATTACATTCCGATGCTTGGTCTTGTAATATCATTCAAGGAGTACGATCCTTACCTTGGGCCTCTTGAAGGCTTTATAAAAAGCCGGTGGGTAGGTTTTGATAATTTTGTTGAAGCATTTGCCGATAAATATTTCATTTCCTCTTTATGGAATACGATATATTACAGTGTCCTCAATCTTGTTATCGGCTTTCCGATTCCCATTATATTCGCAATCCTTCTGAACGAACTGGTAAATGTCAGGTTCAAAAAATTTGTCCAGACGGTAAGCTATCTGCCCCACTTTATTTCGTGGGTTTTCGTGGTCGGCTTTATTTATGTGTTATTTGCCGTTGACAATGGCTTATTGAACGGGCTTCTGCTGAAATTTAACCTGGCGGAAGATGCGATACCGTTTTTGGCAACTGAAAAATATATTCCACCGATTGTAGTTATATTCAATGTCTGGAAATCATTCGGATGGAATTCTATTATATATATAGCGGCTATAACCAATATTGATCCAACAATGTATGAAGCGGCCACTGTTGACGGCGCGAAAAGGTTTGCAAAAATATGGTATATAACATTGCCGTCAATAAAACCAACTGTTGTCATCTTGCTGATATTCAGCATAGGGAGTATGATCAGTCCTAATTTTGGTTTGTTTGAACAGATGTATCTTTTAACTAATCCGATGATTCAGGATATAACGGAAATTGTTGACACTTATACATATAAGATGGGAATTGTGCTTTCCAGGTATTCTTATGCAACCGCGGTCGGGCTGTTCCGATCGGTTGTGGCAGTGATCCTGCTGACAGGCGCGAATTTTACTTCAAAGAAATTAACCGGAGAAAGCCTGTTCTAAGGAGGAAATGTAATGCAAAGAATTCGCAAGCTGAATGGTGATAGTGTATTTGATATTTTTAACTTCATTTTTATGTCTTTTATCATACTTGTTACACTGTATCCGTTTTACTATGTCATTATATCCTCATTCAACGAGCCTCTTGATTTGTTAAATGGTCCGGTATATTTATGGCCCAGGAAATTTTCTTTGTCAAACTATGCATATGTACTGCAGGATGAAAAAATATTGAAGGCCGCGTTTATTACCGTATCAAGGACAATTATCGGCAGCGTAAGCGCTGTTTTGTTCACTGCCGCGTTCGCATACGGAATTTCAAAGCAAAGGCTTATGGGCCGGCGGTTTTTTATCGGCATGGCACTCGTTACAATGTACTTCAGCGGAGGGCTGATTCCGACATATATTCTTATCGCTCATGGCCTTAAGCTGCAGGGTAATTTCCTGGTATTCATTATACCTAACCTGTTTAATGCTTTTAACGCGTTTATAATGCTTTCTTTCTTCAGGGGAATATCACCTGAGATAGAAGAATCGGCGAGGATTGACGGGGCAAACGACATAATCATTTTCTTTAAACTGATTCTTCCGGTATCGACGCCGATATTGGCTACAATCGCGTTATTTAATGGCGTATTCCACTGGAATTCCTGGTTTGACGCGCTTTTGTACGGCGGAAGAAAGCTTGAAACACTTCAGCAGTACCTGGTTAAATCTATTCAATCCGCTAACGTCAATGCAAAAGCAGCGTCCTTTGTATCAACATTAACTGTAAGTTCAACGTCGGTGCGGTTAACGACAATGGTTATTACCGCGTTTCCGATAGTTGTCGCTTATCCTTTTCTTCAGAGATATTTTGTCAAGGGTATCATGATAGGATCTCTGAAAGGCTGATTTATAAGGCTTATCCCGGTTTATTGCCGGATTAGGCATATAAATATCTGGTAAGGAGGAGAAAAAAATATGTTGAAAAAGAATTACAGAATTTTGACAGCAGTTCTTGTTGTTATGCTTTCGATTTTCCTTATGCTGACGGGATGCGCCCCGGCCGGCACGGGCGACAAACCGAAGGACAGCACACAGCAAGGCAGTACACAGCAAGACACACCAAAGGATACCACTCCGGATTCGTCACAGGACGGTTTGATGTCATGGCAGAAGGATACTTCGCCTTTTGAGTTTGACATCTTCTTCTTTGCAGCATGGGGTACTCATTATCCATGGCGCGGAGCACTTGTCGAAAAATACATAACCGAAGACACCGGCGTTACTATGAACATTATCATTCCGACAGGCAACGAAAAGGAATACCTGAATGTTATGATTGCATCAAATGATCTGCCTGACGCGATGGTTCTCGAATGGTTCGCTCCGGAAACGAAGAGACTGATCGAGGCAGGCCATATTCATGCTATCAATGATTTGGCCGCGGAATATGCACCGGAATTAATGGATATGATAGCTCCGGATGTAATTAATTACCATAAGCATACCGACGGAAAACTGTATTATCTGCCATCTTTCATGCCCACAAAGGAAGAGTATGAGGAAAGTCTTGAAAAACACGGCGCAAGATCACTGTTTATCCAGAAACGCATTTTTGAAGGCCTTGGTAAGCCGTCGGTTGATACAACGGATAAACTGCTTCAGTTATTAAGAGATATTAAGGAACAATATCCGGATGTAAAACCGTTCTCAATCGAATCGCCTCTGGATGTAATTCAATGGGGTTTGACAGGAAACCTGACGATGCAGTATTTTGCAGGTATTTTCGCACCGGAAACATACGGAAAGGACATGTATCTTGAAGACGGCAAGATTAAGCTTGTTATTGAGAACGAGAATTTCATAGAAGCCGTAAGATTTTTGAACCAGATATATAAAGAAGGCCTTATCAGCGTTGACACGCTTATGATGAAACATGATGTCTGGGGAGAAACGGTAGATTCAGCGCAGTGGGGGGTTACCGGAAGATTCCCGATTGATATCTGGAAAGATCATAACGTTAAAATCAAGCAATTGAAGAATGATGAAGGCTATACTTACATTCCTCTCGAGTTCCAGAAATATAACAACAAAGAGCCCCAGTTCGCGGGCGGAAGAGGCGCCGGCTGGGTTGCGTCAATGGTAACAAAGAAAGCCAAAAACCCCGGACGTATTATTCGTTTCTTCGAGTACGCTTGGAGTGATGCCGGCCAGATAGCAAACATGTTCGGAAGAGAAGGAATAACGTTTGAATTTGTAGACGGAAGACCTCAGTACAAGCCCGAAATTATGCAGGATATGCAGGAAAACCCCGACGCGCTCGAAAATAAATATGGTTTCGAGCAGAGGCTGCTGATGTGGAGATCCAAGTGGGGAGGCCTGCAGAAGATCGCGATGGCGCCGCAGTCCTATACCGATTATCTTATAGAAGTCGGCAAGTACGGCGTTGACGTATGGGAACTCGGTCTTGACAATCTTGATCCCGACCCGGCTTCCGATGAAGGCGTTGCATACCAGAAGATTAAGAACATATGGAACAAATACCTCGCCCAGATGGTTCTTGCCGAAAACGATGAGCAGTTCAACGCGGCATATCAGGCAGGGATGAAGGAGATAGAAGAAGCCGGTCTTGAAAAAGTTAAAGCTGTAATGCAGCAGAACCACCTGAAAGATTTGGAAGCAAAAGGCATAAAATAATTGAATCCCCGATATCATAATCGAAACGAGGTTGCTTTTACAGGCAGCCTCGTTTTGATACAATATCAAAAAAAATATCAGGCAAAACAAAAGAGTTTGCGTATGGAGGTATTTTTAATGAAACATCCTTTTCATCTTCGCTATAACAACCAGGCAGACAGGTGGTTCGACGCCCTGCCGCTGGGTAATGGCAGACTTGGCGCGATGGTCTACGGACATACCGCCGTTGAGAGAATCCAGTTAAATGACGATTCGCTTTGGTACGGTAAGTTTATCGACCGCAACAATCCCTCGCTCTGCGAAAAACTGCCTGAAATCAGGCAGCTTATTTTGTCAGGGGACATATATCATGCAGAGGAGCTTATAATGCAGTATATGGCGGGTACACCGGCTTGTATGCGTCATTACACGCTGTTGGGCGAGCTCGACATTGCGCTGAATCAGCATTTACCGTTTACGGCAGGATGGTTTCCGAACAGTTCCGGCGCGGAGGAATACTCCTGTGACCTGGATCTAATCGAAGGGATCCTGAATGTAAACCACACACAGGACGGTGTGCGGTACAACAGGGAAATGTTCATAAGCCATCCCGATCAGGTAATGTGTATCGGGTATAAAAGCAATAAGCGCGGTAAAATTAATCTCGATGTTACCATGAACCGTATTGAAATATCGGACGCGACGGCAATGGACGATCGCAGACCCGGAAAGCGCGTAAGCGCAGGCGGCTGGCCGGCGCCTTTTGTCGATTCGCTGCGCACGGTAAACGGGAATACAATCCTCATGAGCGGACATGAAGCAGAAGTCGGATTTGCGACAGCGGTGAGGGTAATCTGCGACGGGACGCTGCTTGATCCCGTTTCGCAACTGCTTGTAAGGGACTCCGGAGAGGTTATCATGTACCTCGCTTCATCAACGACTAACCGCGCGGCCGATCCGATAAAAGAGGTGCTGATGCGCCTCGACGCGGCGGAAAAGAAGGGATATGACGCAATAAGGGAAGACCACGCCAGGGACTTTTCATCGTTAATGAACCGGTGCGTGCTTGATTTGGGTCCGTCACCCGAAAAACCCACCGACGAAAGGCTTAAAGACGTGCGCAATGGGGCTCATGATCCGGCTTTGGCGGCGTTATATTTCCAGTTTGGACGTTATCTGATAGTTTCGGGCGGGCGTGAGGACAGCGCCGCGTTAAACCTGCAGGGTATATGGAATGCCGAGTTCACGCCAATGTGGGACAGCAAATACACAATAAATATAAACCTGCAGATGAACTACTGGCCGGTTGAAATATGTAACCTTTCCGAACTTCATATGCCCCTTATGGATTTGCTCGAAAAAATGCATGAAAAGGGCCGCGAAACCGCGCGGGTAATGTATGGAATGCGCGGCATGGTTTGTCATCATAACACTGACTATTACGGAGACTGCGCGCCGCAGGACCTGTATATGGCATCGACGCCGTGGGTCACCGGAAGCGCGTGGCTTGGGCTGCATGTGTGGGAGCATTTTCTTTATACTAAGGATTTGAGTATCCTGCGTAGAATGTATCCGGTATTGCGTGACATCGCGCTGTTTTTTGAAGATTTTTTAATTGAAGCTGACGGAAAGCTTGTGACATGCCCGTCCGTATCACCGGAGAACCGGTATATTCTTCCCGACGGATACGATACGCCGATTTGCGCAGGGCCAGCGATGGATAATCAGATTCTTCGCGAATTCTTTTCGGCGTTAATTAAGATACAAAATATACTCGGAGTCGATGCGGAGCTTTCCGAAAGCCTTGCGGCTATTATCGAACGGCTGCCGAAAGATAAAATAGGCTCGAAGGGACAACTTCTCGAATGGGATAAGGAATACCCGGAACTTACACCGGGGATGGGGCATATATCACACCTTTTTGCATGTCATCCCGGCAGCAGCATAAACTGGCGCGATACACCGGAACTGATGAAGGCGGTCAGAAGATCGCTCGAGCTGCGTATAGAGCACGGCGCCGGTAAGGATGCCTGGCCTCTCGCGTGGTTCATCAATGTATACGCGCGTTTGCTCGATGGTGAAATGACAGATATAAAAATTCGGAAAATGCTTACTGATTCCGCGTCCCGAAGTCTTTTAAACGCGAACCGGGTTTTCCAGATTGACGGAAACCTTGGCGCTATTGCAGGCATCGCAGAGTGCCTGCTGCAAAGTCATATCGCGCTTCATTTCCTGCCCGCACTGCCGTCTTCATGGAAGGAGGGCAGTGTGAAAGGTTTAGTCGCGCGTGGAGGCCATGAAGTCGATTTGAAATGGAAAGACGGCAAGCTTGAATATGCCGTCGTCCGGCCGAAATTCAACGGCCCCGTTGAAGTTGTAGGGAAGGAAATGAAAGTCACATGTGAAGGAAAACCTGTGCCGACGGAAAAAACCGAAGTCGGATTTATATTCATTGGCGAAGGATATAAGACATATATACTTGAATATTAAAATAAAATCAGCAATAATGGCATTAGGAGGACTGATAAAAATGAACATTACGATTTTTACCGAAAAAACAACGGGAAAGGTAAATCAATATTGGACAAAATGTGTCGGCAGCTGCCATGCCGCAACGGCATTGCGTGAAGATTGGCGGAAACAGCTGAAAAAATGCCGGGAAGAACTCGGTTTTGAATACGTCCGTTTTCACGGGCTTTTGAACGACGATATGAGCGTTTGCCTGAAAAAGGAGGACGGCACGTTCGAATACTCGTTTTTCAATATTGATTCTATATTTGATTTCCTGCTTGAAATCAGTATGAAACCGTTTATCGAGTTAAGCTTTATGCCCACGGC
>LFRV01000098.1 GCA_001512485.1 Clostridiales bacterium DTU069
TATATTTATCAACTGTCAAACTCGGGATATTACTTGATACTTCCCTGTGCGTCAAATGAAAACAATTATACCCATTATATTACTACAATGAAACCATAAACAGGATGGAAAGAAACCGCTGTTGATATTTTATATTGTTCGGTATATAATATGATTCCGGCATATACATCGAATGAACTGCTTAATGATTAGACGCAGTAAGTCCGACCATATGATTAATTTGATTGGGATGAAGCTGTTATGGCGAAGGAAATAATAAAACCGGTTTCACAAAACAAAAAGGCCAGACACGATTATTTTATTGAACAGACCTTTGAAGCCGGTATAGTTTTGGCCGGAACCGAAGTAAAATCTGTGCGTCAGGGAAAAGTAAACCTGAGGGACAGCTATGCGTATATAAAGGATTCTGAGGTTTTCATCAGCGGAATGCATATAAGCCCATATGAGAAGGGGAATATATACAACATGGATCCCATGAGAGACAGAAAGCTCCTTCTGCATAAATTTGAAATCAATAAGCTGATAGGATATACGCAGCAAAAAGGGTTAACGCTTGTTCCCCTACAGGTATATTTTAAAAACGGAAAAGTAAAAGTAGAGCTCGCTGTTGCAAGAGGCAAGAAATTGTATGACAAACGCCGGGATATCGCGGAACGTGACGCGAAACGCGAAATGGACCGCAGGATGAAAGATTATAACCGGCAGTGATTATTATTGTGTAGTTAAACATACATTTTTGGCAATGGCATAATTGTGACAAATATGGTACAATAAATGCGCAAGTTGAATATGGGGGCGTAATGGTTTCGACGGGATTGTTGAAGCTGGAATAGCGGGTAGAGGATTCTCGTTGGCCTCTTTAAAAAACGAGAGTTAAAAATAAACGCTAAGAACGAAAATAGTTTCGCATTAGCTGCTGCGTAAATAATACGCAGCCCGTCGGTCCGGGGTTCCTGAGCCGCGGGTAGCCGGCGTCATAAGTCAGGGAACCAGCCGGGCAAAGCTTTGAGCCCGGTGGGATTTATGAAGCTACCGAGTTATAAAGCCTGTTCATGGGCGTTATAATGAAGGAATTGTAAAACATGAACTGCACCCGGAGAAGTTCCTGTGGATACGATTTCGGACACGAGTTCGACTCTCGTCGCCTCCACCAAAAAATCACAGCCGCTTTTATGCGGTATTAGTTTTTTATATTCAATGCCTATGGTTTTTATTGACGGTAATACAACATCTATATTATCAATAATTTTTATGATTACCATTCTGTTGACTTCTGTTACCGGAACAGTTAACCTCAGTTGCTCCTGCATATTTATATATTTAAACAAATTACTTTTACCGCT
>LFRV01000096.1 GCA_001512485.1 Clostridiales bacterium DTU069
GGGACTCGAACCCCTGTTACCGCCGTGAAAGGGCGGTGTCTTAACCGCTTGACCAATGGGCCTCAAAAACCAACAACGAATTATATTTTAACCGCTGAAATACAAAAAGTCAAGTGAAAAATTTGATAAGGAGGGCGTCCGTCAGATCAGCTTATTTTTCAATCCACAAGAGCAAAATCAACCTGCCGGGTTTCAGGACTTGATTTGATTACCATAACATTAACAATTTCGCCGATGCGATATGTTTTTCCCGTTCTTTCACCTATAAGGCAATAATGTTTTTCGTCATAACGGTAATAATCATCTTCCATTGAGCTTAAACGCACAAGACCTTCAATTGTATTGTCAAGCTCGACAAACATACCAAAAGAAGTAACATTGGATATAATACCTGTGAAAACTTCGCCAATATACCTGCTCATGTATTCGGCTTTTTTCATATCCTCACAGTCGCGTTCGGCTTCTTCGGCATTTTGTTCCCTCTGGGAACACAACTTCGCTATATCCGGGAGTATTTCCGAGTAATGTTCATTTCGCTTTTCATCGAATACGCCGTGAATATACTCTTTCATAATGCGGTGTATTATCAGGTCGGGATACCTGCGTATAGGCGCTGTAAAATGAGAGTAATAACCTGCGGCAAGCCCGAAATGATGAACATGTTCAAAACTATACCTTGCTTTTTGGAGACTCCTTAACATCATCGTTCCAATCAACCTCGCCTGCGGGCCTCCCTTTACTTTCTCTATCACTTCTTGAATAGCTTTTGGGTGGATTTTATTTATTCCTTTTATTTTGTATCCGAAATTAAAAAGGAATTTGTTAAGGAGTTCCATTTTTTCAATGTCAGGATCTTCATGAATTCGGTAAACAAACGGAATGTTCAGCCAGTAGAAGTGTTCCGAAACAGTTTCGTTGCATATAAGCATAAATTCCTCAATTATCTTGTTCGCGATTGTCATTTGGTATCTTTTTATTTCAACCGGTTTTCCATATTCATCAACGATTATTTTTGTCTCGTCAAAATCGAAATCAATTGCGCCGCGGAGTTTGCGCTTTTTGTTAAGAATAACGGCGAGTTCTTTCATTTGCTCAAGCATCGGTATTAACGACTTGTAGCGCAGTATTAATTCCTGATCGTTATGCTCAAGTATTTTATATACGTCCGTATATGTCATTCGCTCGCTGACATTTATCACACTCTCAAAAATATCGTGGTTCACAACTCTTCCAAGATTATCAATGTCCATAATTACCGAAAACGCAAGGCGATCCTCTTTTGCATTCAGGCTGCATATGCCGTTTGAGAGTTTGGCAGGAAGCATTGGTATTACTCTGTCGGGGAAATAAACACTTGTCCCCCTGTTAAGAGCTTCTTTGTCAAGAGCGGAGCCTTCCGTAACATAATGCGCAACATCTGCTATATGCACCCCAAGCCTGTATATCCCGCCTTCGATAATTTCCAGTGATACCGCGTCATCCAAATCCCTCGCGTCTTCATCGTCTATCGTGATCATTACCAGGTTCCTTAAGTCACGCCTGTTTTCAATATCTTTATCCGATACTTTACCAGGCAGTTTCTCGATTTCTTTCAGAACTTCATCCGGAAACTCAGTAGGAATATTGTATGCTTTTACAATGGATAAGACATCAATGCCCTTATCATCTTCCCCTCCCAATATTTCTACTATGCGGCCTTCGGCATTTCTGTTCGGTTCAGGCCATCTCGTTATTTCTACAACAACCTTCTGGCGCTGCTTGGCTCCCATCGTTTTATCAATAGGAACAAAAATATCGCCTTTGATTTTCCTGTGATCAGGTGTAACTAAACCAAAAGAGCCGCTCCTGTCAAATACTCCGACAATTTTTTTATTAGCTCTTGACAGGATCTTTACGATTTCACCTTCGTCACTCTTTTCGCCAAAAGAATGTTTTATTATCCTCGCAAGCACACGGTCACCATGCATTGCGCCATTTATGCTTTCACTGCCGATAAAAAGGTCGTCCTCATCATCCGCGTCCGGCACAACAAACCCAAAACCCCGTTCATGGCCCTGGAAAACACCTGATACAATTCCCATTTTTTTCGGAGCCGCATAACGGTTTTTCCTCGTTTTTATAATACGCCCTTCCGCTTCCAATTCGTCCAAAACACTGCGAAATAATTCTCTGTCTTCCGGAGGCACGTCAAGGATTACTGCCAATTCCTCAAACAGTAGCGGATGGTAAGATTTTTGGTTTATAAAAGCTTCTATTCGGGTTTTTCTGTCTTTCATAATCTTCCCTTTTCTTTTTAGAAATCGTTAAAAATATCAGGCATTCATATTATAACCCAAGTTCTTCGTGAATATCTTTCATTGCTTCAAGTCCCAATTCGATAAATTTTTCAAGCGTTAGTCCGATTTCTTCACATGTCATTATTTGTTCCCTGTTTGCGCCCTTTGCAAAACTATTTTCTTTAAATTTTTTTAACACGAATTCCGTTGTGACCCCTTCAAGTTTTTTGTCAGGAAGAATAAGCGCGCATGCGGTAATTAAACCCGATAACGGATCCGAGCAAAACAAAGCCTTATCCATCTTTCTCCTTCTTGCTGTACCGGTTTGCGGATTATGTGATTTTACTGCATATATTACCGTATGATCCACATTAAGTCCGTCAAGTATTTCGGCTCCGATTATTCCGTGTTTTTCAGGATCGGCGCCAACCCTGTCATAATCAATATCATGCAAAAGACCCGCCAGACCCCATAATTCCACATCTTCCTGGAAATATGCGGCGAGTTTTCTCATGATTGCTTCCACGGCAAGACTGTGTTTTATTAAGTTTTCCGTTACAAGCCTCGCTTTAAGTTCAGCATATGCCCTCTCCCTGTCCATATACAAAACCTCCTGTTTTTATGTAACTAAAAGAATAAATGCTTTCGTATTTATATTATTGGAATAAAATATAATTAAATAATATTATAACACATGATTTTTAGCCTGCAATTTATACCGTTGCATTTTGTTTATATTTTTTCGCCTTGCGTCAAAGAATAACAAGTGCTAAAATCAAACCAAAACTACGGGAGTATAATTTGATGAATAAAGGAATTGCATTTATTGTTCAGGCGGCGCTTATTGCTGCTCTTTATACGGCTCTTACGCTTATGTTTATTCCAATAAGTTTCGGGCATAACATATTTCAATTTCGCATCGCGGAGGCGTTAACAGTTCTTCCGGCGCTGGTTCCGTCTTCAATTCCAGGCCTTTTTATCGGCTGCCTCGTTTCAAATATGATTGGCGGGTTCGGTCCGGTTGACATTATATTCGGCAGTATCGCAACGCTGCTTGCCGCAATCTGTTCCAGGCTGCTGCGAAAATACCCGTTTCTTGTTCCTCTGCCGCCCGTTGTTTTTAACGCGTTAATCGTCGGAAGCTATCTGAAATTCCTTTACATGAAGGATGTTCCCCTATTGGCAAGCATCGGCTGGGTTGCTTTAGGCGAACTGATGGCTTGTTATGCCCTCGGCCTTCCTTTACTTTTCCTTATGAAAAAACTTAAGCTATTTCAGGAATAATTATCCTCTTCTCCATAAAAAACAAACTGGAGCTCATTTTGAGCTACAATATAAGGAGATGAAGTGTTATATGACTTACCTAAGAAAAAACTAAATTATGCGGAAGTATAGTTCATTCCAATTTCCAACGCTTCCATTTCAAGCGGAATCATGTGATGCTTTCTTTTCGGCAAAACTTCATACAGCGATTTCCGGAAGCTCTCAACAGTTACCGCGTTTTTTTCCTTTACAAGCTTACCAAGAAGAATGATATTGGCAAAAGCGGTATTTCCCATCTCAGATGCTATTTTCGTAGCCGGGATCAAAAAAGAAGCAATATCTGTCCGCGTAATATCCCTGTTGACAATTGAACTATCTATAATAACAATTCCATCTTTAACAACCCAGCTTTCGAATTTATCAAGTGAAGGCCTGTTCATTACGATCAGCACATTTGCACTGTTTAAAACAGGGCAGTCGACAGGCTCGTCCGAAATGACCACACTGCTGTTTGCTGTTCCGCCTCTCATTTCAGGACCATAGGACGGAAGCCACGAGACCTGTTTCCCGTCCAGCATTGCGGCATGTGCAAGAAGCATTCCGGCTGATAATATTCCCTGTCCTCCGAAACCGGCCATTATAATTTCATAAGTCATAGTATACCTCCAGAATTCCATACTGCTAAACTTAATTGTTTTGTTCAATGGGCGTTTGCACGTAAATGCAATATTAGCGTTCTTTAAACACTCCCAGCGGATACTGCGGGATCATTTCATTTTTTATCCGGTTTAGTGCTTCTACAGGGTTTAGACCCCAGTTCGTCGGGCAGGTTGACAGTAGTTCAACCATTGAAAACCCCTTTTTCATAATCTGCATGGTAAACGCTTTTTTTATTGCCTCTTTCGCTTTCTTTATATGTTTGACATCATGCAGCGACGCTCTTTCGATATACGCCGGGCCGTCAAGAACCGCAAGAACTTCGCTTACATTTATCGGAAAGCCATGATGGTCTGCAATGCGTCCATACGGCGTTGTTGTCGTATATTGGTTCAGCAGCGTTGTCGGAGCCATCTGGCCCGAAGTCATTCCGTAAATCGTATTGTTTATGAATATAACGGTTATATTTTCGCCGCGCGCTGCAGCATGAATAATCTCTGCCGTGCCGATAGCGGCAAGATCTCCGTCGCCCTGGTAAGTAAAAACGATATTGTCGGGTTTGCTTCTTTTTACACCCGTAGCGACCGCAGGCGCGCGTCCGTGAGGAGCCTGTATCATATCGCATGCGAAATAGTCATAACTATTGTAGGAACAGCCGACAGAAGCTATACCTATTGTTTTGCCTTCAATATCAAGCTCATCAAGCGCTTCCGCAACCAAACGGTGCGCAATGCCGTGGGTACACCCCGGGCAGTAATGAAATGCTGTATCTTTCAAGGCTTTCGGTTTTTGAAAAACTATAGCCATAATTGCCACCTCCAAAGGGGATATAAATCTTAACTGCTGCTTTATGCAGATTTGCCGTATATATCCCGTATTAATTTCAGAATATCGTCGCGCTCCGGAACCATACCGCCCATACGTCCGTGAAAATAAACAGGTCTTCTTCCGTTTACAGAAAGTTTAACATCTTCAAGCATCTGGCCTGCGCTCATTTCGACGGTAATAAACGCTTTTGTCCGGTCTATTACCTTTTCAAACGCTTCCTGCGGAAAAGGCCATAGTGTTATCGGCCTTAGAAGCCCAACGTTAAAGCCTTCTTCTTTCGCTTTTTCGATAACGCTTTTTGCTATTCTTGCCACGGTCCCGTAAGCGACAATTATAATGTCCGAATCATCGGTATTATACAGTTCGTATCTTGTTTCTTTTTCCTTTATCAAATTGTATTTTTCCTGCAAATTTCGGTTCCACTGTTCCAAAACCGCGGGATTAAGGTGTATTGACGTAATTACGTTCTGCGCCCGCTTGTTTTCGTGCCCCGTTACAGCCCACGGAGTTTCCGGGCGCTCTATAGGCTCGGTATCCCTGAACTCAACAACTTCCATCATCTGGCCAAGTATTCCGTCGCCCTGTATTATCGTAACAATGCGGTACTTGTCCGACAAATTAAATGCTTCTACCGTTAACTCATAAAGTTCCTGTACACTTGACGGAGCGAGAACTATCTGCCTGTAATCGCCGTGGCCTCCGCCCTTGCACGACTGAAAGTAATCGCTTTGGGACGGCTGTATCCCTCCAAGGCCTGGGCCGGCGCGAACAATGTTTACCACTACGGCAGGCACCTGTGCTCCGGCGAGATATGACAGCCCTTCCTGCTTCAGGCTTATACCCGGGCTTGATGATGACGTCATTACCCTCGTACCTGTGCTGCCTGCGCCGTAAACCATGTTAATCGCCGCTACTTCGCTTTCGGCCTGCAGGAAAACGCCATTAACCTTCGGCAGTTTTTTGGCCATATAATGAGCTATTTCTGTCTGCGGTGTTATCGGATATCCGAAATAATGAATGCATCCCGCTCTTATAGCTGCTTCGGCTATTGCCTCGTTACCCTTCATCAACATTCTCTGTCCCATACGGCGCCCTCCTTTATTTCTCTACGATAATAACACAATCCGGGCAGATTGTGGCGCAGAATGCGCATCCTATACATTGTTCCATACCCGTAATTTCCGCCGGATGGTACCCTTTTTCGTTCAAATTCTGTTCACTCATTTTGATAATATGTTTTGGGCATACATGCACGCATAGACCGCAGCCCTTGCATCTTTCTTCTATAAACGTAACCTTAGGCATTTGATGTTTCACCTTCTGTCCAATTAAGAAAATAAATTCTTCGTTATTATAACATAACAAAGCCGGAGTGCAAACAATAAGATTTTTTTGACTTTGAAAATAATGTACGACATGCGACATTCCCCGAAGCCCCGCTGTTTACAGGATAATGGGGAGCGGGTTAATGAGCAGCCCGGGATATGGAGACCTCTCAACAGAAAAATAAACATGTTTTCGATGACAAAGGGCGATACTCTACAGGATAGCCCGGACAAGCAGGCTTTCACACGGCTCAAGCCTTGCTTTAAGCATTCCGCCGCTGAATTTCAGTGAATGGTTCCGCCCGAATACTTCGGTCATAACCGACTCTTCGGTCACTCCGACCAGGCCTGCCGGTATGCTTACATTTACGGCCTTCTTATCCTGCGAGCATATCGCGATAAACGCCTTTTGTTCGGTAAAACGCGCGTATGAAATGACACTGTTTTTTGAATATAAAATCTTAAAGCCCCCGGTTTGAAGCGCTTGTTCGTTTCTCCTTAAATGGGCAAGCGTACGGTAAAGGCTTAAAAATTCAATACGCTGCCTGTTTTCATCCCACTGCATCGGGTACCTGCAGCCTTCAACGGTATGGATATGCCCGTCCAGCCCTACCTCATCGCCATAGTAAATACCGGGAACACCGGGAAACGTAAATAGCATGATCACCGCTGCCCGGCAGCTTTCGAATGAAATGTCAGGATTATTATGCAGGCGCGGGACATCATGGCTGTCAAACAGGTTGTACTGGAGCGCCGCAAGCTGATGGGGAAGCCTTGCCAAATGCTGCATGAACATTTTTGCAAGCTCCTCGGCATTTCTCCTTCCTGACTGGAAATTGTACCTCACAAGCCTTTTTACAAATTCGTCCGTTTCTCCGAGGAACTGTCTTACCGGGCGTCCGAAACCGAAATAGTTCATTGACGCGTCCCACTCGAAACCGTTCAGGAATTCAATGCAGTCGGTCATGTGCTCTGCGAGTATGTATGCTTCAGGATTTATGCCTTTTATTACTTTCCTGATTTCGGACCATACCTCGTGATGAAGCTGCAGCTCATTCCGGCGTGCCATGCAGTAGCCTACGTCAAACCTCCATCCGTCAATCCCGTACGGCGGGCTCATCCATTTTTTAATCACTGATTTATCTGACCGGTATATGATATCACACAGCTTTTCCGAAGAATAATTCAATACGGGCAGTGTTTCAACATTGAACCACGAATCATAGCTGTTATCATCATTAAAAAAGTAAAACTCCCTTTCTTCCGATTTGGGACAATTCCAGGCTCCGACAGAAGCGGGGAAAAACGTGTGATCCCTGTTAAACCATTTATGCGCGGAACCGGTATGGTTGAAAGAAACATCGACTATAACGAACATCCCGTTATCGTGGAGTTCCTTTATCAGCTTCTCAAGCGCGCGGTTCCCGCCGAAATGCGGATCTACTGTGAAATAATCGGCGCAGTCGTACTTGTGATTCGATGCGGCAAGAAATATGGGATTCAGATAAATCGCGTTCACGCCCAAAGATTTAAGGTAAGGCAGCTTTTTTATTATTCCTTCGATATCCCCGCCGAAAAAATCAAGATTATACCCTTCATGATATTCGCAGGGTTTATCGTTCCAGTTTTTCCTGATCGTCGTATGCCCGTTGAACACATATTCATTGTCCTTTACATCGTTTTCGGGATTCCCGTTATAAAACCTGTCGGGGAATACCTGGTAAAAAACCGCTTTCTTTACCCATTCCGGGCTTTCAAAGCCGGCAATTATCCTGAAATCGTGATCTTCGACTGGCGGATAATTCGTTATTCCAAGCTGGTTGTAATAGAACGTGTCTTCCGCGGCGCTGATCATAAAATGGTAATTGATAACCGGCTGCGTTATTTTCAGGCTGCATGAATAATGTGAAAACACGGGTCCCGTACCTGTTTTCTCCATAAGCGCATAATGATCCACCCCGTTAATGACATACCTCAGTAAAACGGTTTTTACAGGCGAATTCTTAAATACCCTTAGTTTTACCGTAATTGTCTCGCCGGGTAACGGGTTCGGGTTGCTCAAAAAATGTTCTGATCCGTCGGAATAAACGCTGTTTTTCCAGTCCAAAAACATATTTTACACCTCAATCCGGACAGAAATAACAAAACCGCGCCCGCAGTCCGGCAGCCTGGTTTGCAGCCAGTCAGCGAAGAAAAACAGTCAGCGCTGCTTCAGCGAGGCCGCAGGTATATACATAAGCCGGTAATAATCGTCAAGCATTCTTGCCGCGGAAAACTTCCGCTGCGACATTTCAATGCTCTTTTTCATCATCGCTGTCCACTTTTCCCTGTTGTTATAAAAAAGCGGTATAACTTCACCGGTCAATACCTCATACATCGCTTTAAAGTCCCTGGTATCGACATCTTTATCATTTCCGCCGCTTTCAACCAGCCAGCCGTTTTCCCCGTGAACGCACATTTCGGGCCACCAGCCGTCGGCAATGCTCAAATTAAGGACTCCGTTCATTGCCGCCTTCATTCCGGACGTGCCGCAGGCTTCCATTTTTATTATCGGGTTATTGATCCAGATATCGCAGCCCCTTGTCATTAGCTTCCCTATTTTCATGTCATAATCGGCGAGAAAAACGACATTTTCCGGGTACCGGCGCGACAGCCCGTATACTTTATCAACAAGTTCCTTGCCGTCAAGATCATTAGGATGAGCCTTGCCTGAAAAGACAACCTGCAGTTTCCGGTCATTAAAAAGTTTTTCCATTGCGTCTATGTCCTTAAATAACAGATCATGCCTCTTATACGGCGCAGCCCTTCTTGCAAAACCCGCGACGAGGACGTTTTCATCAAGCCTTACACCGTTTCGCACGTAAATTTCATGAAGCAGTTCCTTTTTGACAGCCATATGCGCATGCCAAAGTTTACTGCCGTCATTGAAAGACTCCGCAATTCTTTTATCCTGCCATGTGCCGGTATGGACCCCGTTCGTTACCGGTATGATTTCGGATGCGTTGCTGATATCCTGCCACATCTTTTTCGCCGTATTACAGTGCATTTCGGATACCGCGTTTGTCTTTGCCGAAAGCCTTAAGCCCGCCGCAGTCATACTGAAAGGGTCGCCTCCAAGCTTCAGCATCTGGCCGTATGACAGTCCCCGGTAAGCCCCGATGTATCTTAAGAGTTCATGGTCATATTCCTCATTTCCCGCTTTTACCGGC
Organism: Clostridiales bacterium DTU069; assembly: GCA_001512485.1. Lineage (GTDB taxonomy): Bacteria > Bacillota > Clostridia > DSM-8532 > DSM-8532 > DTU069. The sequence goes on from LFRV01000096.1 coordinate 9,559, forward strand.
GTATGCGTCGTATATATTATCCGCTTTCTCGTTTCTTTCCACGCCTCGTCAAAGCTCATACCGTCAATGTCCATTTTCCTGCTTACCAGTTCAATTCCCGCAAGCACTGGATGGCTATCGTTGAAATGATAAATATCGGGATAAATCCCGAGCGCTTCAAGCGCGTTCAGCCCGCCTATGCTGAGGATCATTTCCTGCGCAACGCGCTCTTCCGCAAACCAGCCGTACAACTGTCCTGTCAAAAGCCTGTCATTGTTTCCGGGAATATTCGTATCAAGAAGATACAGCGGTGCGTTCCCGTATTTATTGCATAGCCAGACCTTTGCCCTGACCTGTTTCCCCCTGATTTTTACTTTTACCTCTATTCCCGTGTTATCGAGAAAATCATAGCGGTATTCGGTAAAACAGTCGTAAACTTTCCCGTCATTATCTATAAACTGCTTATTGTATCCCTGTCTCCACAGGATTCCTACGCCGACCATAGGATAACCGCCGTCTTTCGCGGCTTTTAGAATATCTCCCGCAAGAATCCCCAATCCGCCCGAATATATCCTGAAATCTTCGTGAAGACCGAATTCCATGCAGAAATACGCAACTTTCGGATAGTTATTAGTTTTTTTCATGAAAATACCTCCGGTATTGTTTTAAATCCCGATACTGCCGATAATAACGCCGCCCGCGTCAAGAATGATTTTCTCCCCCGGGTTTATCGTACGGCTGGACCTTTTCCAGTTTGAATAAATTAGCCTGAATTTGCCTGTTTTTACAAACGAGTATTCCTTATATATCAGCGAAAGAATAACTTCGGCGCGGGTTTTCAGCCCCTTATTCGCGATAACGAAAACGCCTTTTTCCAAGCTCTTGTCATAGCAGCATAGACACAACAGTTTGTCGTTTTCAAGAACTTCTTCGTTAATGATGAATTTTTCCTTTTTCGATATGATACCGGAAAATTCTTTCCGGATTATTAACGCGTCCGCAATCAGTTCTTTCATTCGAAACCCGCCTTCACCCGTCCAGTGAAACCTGTAATTGTCAAAAAACGCGAGCTTTCCGTACATCGGATCATCCTTGTCAAGTACGAACCTGCCTTCATTCGTGTTGTCAAGCCCAAGATTCATCGGCTGAATCTCGACAAGCTCCTGGCCGTTGTTGATATACGGCACTGTGTTCGGCATAAAGCAGTTTATCATGACAAGCTGCCTGAGTCTGTCCGCGTTCCGGTGTACCAGGGCAGCCCTTGGCGTATCCGGTGTTTCAAGCGCCGCCGTCATCGGGATCGCAGCGTTCATAAGCGTATCGTCAAGAAGAATTTTGTTGAACCCGGGCTTGTCGAAAGATTTATACACCGACCATAAATTCCCGCTTATAAAGTGGAACCCGTCTTCGTATGCCGATTCCGCCCTTTTGGGAATTAGCTCTTCGGACCACAGGATAAAAAACCTGACGCCCGATTTCGCTTTAGCGTTAATCTCCCTGTTCAATTCCGCGGAAAGGGCATGGCCCATGTCAATCCTGGCGCCGTCAATACCAAAATTGTCCCTGTAGTACGGTATTACGTCCGTAATGTATTTTATAAGCGCAGCGTTTTCTTTTCCGCCGCGGTTAAGCTTCAGGCATACGCCGTCCTGCATTATGTACGGAGGCATCGTGTCTTTCACGTATTCCTTTGCTATAGCGTGATTGTCGAAATAGAACCTCAGGTACGTGACATCGCTCCAGATCGGCTGGTTATCGTTTATTACATCCGAAAAACCGGGAACGGTGGTTATGCCGAATTCATTTTCTATCAGTTCGAGGATGTTGCTTCCGGTCTCTTTATGCAGCCGGACAAGCTTTTCCCACTTCCTTTTATCAATTTTATCCGGCGACCACGTAAACTTTGACAGGTATTCATCCAGATTCTTTGACTCGTATAAGAAAACCACCGTTTCTTCATTCACAGGCAAAGGCATTTTTGTTTTTTCAACAACGGGTACGGAAAATTTTTCGGCATGTTTCAGATCAATCCAGTAAAACCAGTCGGGATGTTCCGAAATAAGATCGCTGTCCCTTGAAACGGTCCTGAACGCAAAATCAAGCAGTACGCTGAAACCGAGAATATGGCACGCTTCAATAAATGCTTTAAACTCGGTTTCGAGAAGCTTTTCGCTGAATTCTCCCAAAAGTTCGTCATGGAGTTTCTTATCGAGTTCGTAAATGTTTTTTATCGCGTAAGGACTTCCCGTGTCACCCTTCTTATATTTTTCACCCGTTTTGAACACGGGGAGCAGGTATACTATGTCAACACCCATGCTTTTCAGGTACGGCAGCAGGCATATCGATTTGACGAAAGTTCCGTAGCAAATCCTGCCCTTTTCATAATGATCCCAGGCCGTGAACACTCTCGGCAGTATCCCGTATATTGCTTTTTCAGCCGGATTTACGGCGGTATCATTCAAATTTTCCGTTTTACCTGCATGGGCAAGTATTTCCTTTTCAATGCACCACTCAATAAATATATATGGATTGACGGCGATTTCGCCCTTTCTTCCGTCATATTTTTTATATAAACCAAATCCGTCCGGTTTCCATGCCTCCGGTATGAAATAACCGTCCCGGAATTTGTCCTTTTTCGACTTAATCAGACCCAGTATTTTGTTAAGGTTCTCCATATCGGCATATATGATTAGCCAGAAGCTGAATCATACACTCCTTTCTCTTGATGTTTCGATTTGCTTCGTTTTGCTCTTATACTTACCAGGCTTGATCAGGTTTTGCACGCACCTTCGGCAATACCCTGTATGACATAGCGCTGCAGGATAACGAACAGTATCGTTATCGGGATTGCCACCATGACCGCTCCCGCCGCAAACATTGTAAATTCGGTATTCATCCTGTCTCTTACCATTTCAAACAGCCCGATTGCGAGTGTCTTCTTCGAAGCTGTCCTCAATACGAGCCTTGCGAGGATAAAGTCCATCCACGGCGCCATAAAATTGGTCAGCGCTATAAAGGTGATAATCGGAGTTGAAAGCGGCAGCATTACCTTTGCAAACAATTTCATGTTTGTTGCCCCGTCAATTTTTGCCGCCTCGGGGAGCGAGCGCGGGATTGAATCGAAATATCCCTTTACAAGCCATGCCCCATATGGTATTGCCCCGGCGGTATATACAATGACAAGCCCAAAATGCGTATCAAGCATTCCAATTTGCAGCAGAAGAAGAAAAACCGCAATCATTGACATAAAAGAAGGAAAAGCCTGGAGTACAAGCATTGTCATGAGCGTCAGCTTGCGTCCCCTGAAACGGAACTGCGAAAGGGCGTAGGCGGTGATAACGACAAATACAACGGACAACACCATCGTAAAAAACGCTATTTTCAGCGTATTCATGTACCATAGCCCGAAATCGGTTTCGGTAAATAGCTCCCTGTAATGCGCCCCGGTAATGTTTTTCGGTATAATCGTAGAGGAATAAAGCGCGTTTCCAGGGTTCAGCGAGGACATGACAATCCAGACAATAGGGTATGTAGAAAATACGGCACAGATGATTAAGAAAATATGAATAAGTACTTTTGACGCATCCCTTTTAATTTTTCCCAATGCGTTCATTGCACCATGTCCTCCTCCCTGAATGCTTTCGTATATGAAAAGTTGATTACGGACATCAAGGCAACTATAACAAACACTATGATTGAAACAACCGACGCCATATGGAACTGGCTCTGGTCAAGCGTCAGCTTATACAGCCATGAAAGCAGGATATCCGTATGACCTGCATAACTGTAGGACGTATTTGTCGGATTTCCCATTGTCAGCATATAAATTAAATTGAAGTTGTTAAAGTTATGCGCGATTCCCATTATAAGCAGCGGGGCCGTTGAGTACATCACTATCGGAAGCGTTATTTTCGTAAACTGCTTCACTGCGTTTGCCCCTTCGATAGAAGCCGCCTCATACAGTTCATTTGAAATACTCGTCAAAACCCCTGATATCATTGCCATGTAATACGGAAACGCAAGCCAGAGGTTCACCAAAAGACATGTAATTTTCGCCCACGTCTGGTCAGCGAGCCACGGAACCGCGCCGAGGCCGATTGCCTGCAGGTACTTGTTAATCGGGCCGAACTGGCCGTTAAACATGTTCCTCATGATAAGGATCGATATGAATCCGGGCATCGCCCAGGGCAGTATAAATATTGTGCGCCAGAATTTTTTTATTGTTACTCCTTTTGAGTTGATCAATATGGCGAAAAACATGCCGGTAAAGAACGCTGTAACGGATGACACTACCGCCCATACAACCGTCCACAGCGCAACACCGAAGAATGTACGGCTGAAAGACGGCAATCTGAACAGGTTTATGAAATTATCAAACCCGACCCAGTCGACCAGGTTCCTCGGAGAAAGATGATCCGGGCTGGAATAATTCGTGAAAGCGATAAGGATACCAAAAATTAGCGGCACGACCGTTATAAACAATATTAGTATTACTGCGGGTGATAAAAGCAAATAAGGGAAACCTTTCTCGGACGCCGTTTTTAACGAGTTGATAAATCCGGCGGGCACCCTACCCTGTTCCCTGTGTTTTCCGACCATTACCGCATCCCTTATATTCAGCATATACAGAACAATGAACAAAAGAAGGACGATGACCGAAATAATACCGAAAACCATCAGGAATATCGAATGGTCTCCCTGTATTATCCTGCCGTCGACTATCTCCTGGGGCCTATCGCCCAACGTGATAAGTCCGCGTATGCTTTTTATGTTGTACGGCAGGACGAATATTATGTACAGTATTTCAGCAAGCAAAAACAGGATGCCCTTTACAACCTGCCTGTTGTATAACTGCCCGAGACCCATGAAAACCGCTGACAAGACACCTGCTTTTGCGGAATAGCGAACCATCTTTATCCCCGCCTTTCAAACACTCATTCGATACCCTTATGGCGCAATTTATACCACCCGTAAAAACAAAACGGTTTGTAACAGCAATTAACCGGATGCTTGATACATCTTTTCATTATGATATATTGCATTTTTAATGCGGACAGAAGCTTGCGCTTCCGCCCGCATTAAGTTATTCATCAATTTCCCTGCAGGGCCAATGCCTCTTCTATGCTTTTAACCGCGTTGTCCAGTATTGCTTTCGGATCTCCGCCTTTATTCCAATTCTCGTCAAGGGCTGTTGCCATAGGCACCCATACCGAAGCCATTTCGGGAATGTTCGGCATTGCCTGGGCATATTGGGCCTGTTCCAGAAATGCGGCCGAAATAGGATCGTTTTTAATTGAAGGAGATTCCAGTAAATCCTTCCGCGGCGGTATCTGGCTTGTGCTTTCAAACCTGTCGGCGAGCAGTTCGCTCGAGGTCAGGTATTTTGCCAGCAGTTTCGCTGCGTTAGGGTATTTCGTGTAAGAATTAACATAAAAAGCGCGTATCCCCGAAAATGACGTAGGATGCTTTCCGTTCGGCAAAAGCGGCAGCGGTGCAACACCGAAATTGACTCCTGCGTCTTTATGTCCCTGGACCGCCCACGGCCCGTCAATGTTAAGAGCGAGCTTCCCTTCGTTGAAAAGCGCGTTTTTAATGTCATAATTGATATCCGCCGTATTAAGCGGCAGTATTTCCTTAAGACTCTGGTGGAATTTCATGCCTTCAACCGCCCCGGGACTGTTAAGGCCGATATCCGATTTATCGGTGCCGTTATTGCCGAATACATATCCGTCGTAACCGCCGATAAACGAGTAAATGTAATAGAAATTTGCTAATTCCATCATAAAGCCGTATTGGTTCTTGCTGACATCCGTAAAACTCTTTGAAAATTCGATCAATTCGTCAAAAGTTTTCGGCGGTTCCGCTATCAAGTCCTTGTTGTAGAATAACGCGTAGGTTTCAATCGCATCAGGGTAACCGTACCATACACCGTTATACGATGTTCCCTGTACCGCAGCGTCAAGGAATTCATCAGGTTTCAAAACATCATTCGGGTAAATCAGCCCGGATGAAACCATATCCCCGACTTTATCGTGAGGTGCGCTGAAAACATCCGCCCCAAGCCCTGCCGGACCGTCTGTTTTCAGTTTTGTCGGGGCANNACGGGCTCATATGTAACTTCAACGCCATAAATCCGGGTAAAGTCTTTAATCACCTTCTTAAGCCAGTCGCCTTCATTTCCCTCGGAATCCCATACCTTTAATTTTGCGCCGGGTTCAGGTTTTAAGCCGTCATCTTCAGGCGCAGCCGGTTCCGCTGTCGGCGTTACGGTTTGGGTTTCCTGTCCCGCTGTTGTTTCTTCTTGGGGTTTAGCCGGTGTACAGCCTGCAGTCGCAAGTAATAATGCGGCCAGTAGAGTTAACGCAGCAATCACGGAAATAATTTTTCGAGGCTTTGCTTTCATGGATAATCTCCTCCCTTTCATAAATCGAATCAAACATTTTTAATGGCCAATATCTCTTGTAAATAACGGTGTTATATATCTTTTGTGAAAAATAAAGAGAATTTGTGCATACGCTTGCATGAATTGCCGGCAATAAGTCCTTTTATAGCAAATTAGAGAAGGCTAATGAAGAAGAATTAAATCGTCTATTAAAATGTCTTAATTGATGATTTGCGTATAATTAATTCACCGGGTACAATTGCCCTGTTAAAACTTTTATGTTCGCTTTCGATATCGGCAAGGAGCAGTTCGAATGCTTTTACCCCGAGCGTAAAGGCGTTAACTTCGACCGATGTGAGAGAAGGCGTCATATATTCCGACAGCGGTGCATTGTTAAAGCCCGCAACGGCAATATCACCAGGAACATGCAGCCCTTTTTCGCGTATTGCGGCAATTACCCCGAAGGCAATAAGATCGTCAATCGCAATAACCGCATCAGGGGTAATATCCTTCTCGATAAGTTTATTCATAAGGTCATAACCTTTATCATCGATAAATTTTCCTTCAACTATCAAATCAGCGTCAAATTCAAAGCCGTTGTCTTCCAATGCTTTTTTATATCCCTCAAGCCTGTCAATCGTGACCGTGTATTCGTAAGATACACCTAAAAACGCAATCTTTTTGTATCCCTGTGCGATAAAATGATTCGTCAGTTCATAGCTTATCGAGAAATTGTTATTGTCAACCCAGTTCACTTCATTTTGATCCTGCGGTCTTCCGACAACAACGAATGGGAATTTGAGTTTTTTCAATTCGGAAACGGCAGGGTCTTTAATCATGGAAGTCATCAGGATAATTCCTTCAGTTATTCCCCCTACCGCAAATTCTTTTGCCATTTGCTTTTCCTCGGCTGCTGTGTTCGCGCTTGAAATTAATATATTATACCCGTTTTTATACGCAACGGAGCCTATTCCTCTTAATATTTCGGGGAAAAAAGGGTGACGGAACGAATTTTCCGTAGAACCCGGAACAACGAGACCGATTATCCTGGTCGATTTTTTTGCGAGTGAACGCGCTATATAATTGGGATGATAATTCATCTTCTTCATGATTTTAAGGACTCTTTCCCTTGTAGCAGCGCTTATTCTCGGGTTGTTCGCGATTACCCGCGAAATCGTGGAAGGAGAAACTTTTGCGGCCTTTGCTATGTCATTTATCGTTACGCCCATTATTATATGACTCCTATAATACAATTTATTGTTCTTATTTGCGCAATCGCTTGCACAAATTATTATAACACATATATTTCCAACAGGTCAATATATTTTTTGGAATATTTTTGTCACGCAGAAACGAAACACCCAAAGCAGACCCGCGGGAATAATGTCGTATAAACAGCGGGTGGCTCGGGTGTTTTCGGTGACGCCGGGCGACAGGCTTCAGAGCCCTGCTGCCTACAGGCAAATGTGGAGCGTGTTAATGAGCGACCTGGGATATGGAGACCTCTCCTTAAAAAAATGAACAGGATTTGGAGCGTGTTGCCGGTAGGTGCTTTGTCGCCCCAGGAAACGAAACACCCGGGACAGGACCCGCGGGAATAATGTCGTATAAACAGCGGGTGGCTCGGGTGTTTTCGGTGACGCCGGTGAATAAAAAAGAGGAAACGAAACACCCGGGACAGGACCCGCGGGAATAATGTCGTATAACCAGCGGGTAGCACGGGTGCTTTTGATGACAACGGAGAATAAAAAAAGAAACGAAATACTCGAGATAGGATCTGTCGGAATAAAAAGGGATACAGACAGAGATATTAAAAAGCGGCATTCATATATTTTTCCATCGGGAAGATCGGTTCCTGAAAATCATGTTTAATATTTTTAAGATTTTCTTTCATCACCGAATGAAATGCTATCGGTATTCCTGTCCGGGCCGAAACATCCCGCGCAAATTCACAGCCGGCAATAATATCATGTTCCGTCGTTTTATCCATTAAATGAGAGTTGTTTATTATATAATCCACGTCTATTCTTGATGATATGCGAATCTCTTCAAGAATTTTCACAACGCCTTCAACAGTCCGGGTTTCAGGACGAAAACAGTTAACAACAAAATACAATAGCGAATCAGATACGGGAATTTCATTTCTGTACCGGCCTATTACCTTGGCTCCGGCATCGTCGCCGCCCGTATCAATAATCAGAACTGCGCCGCTGTCTTTAAGATATTGCGTTATTTCGCCCGTTAATGCGGGGATGTCAACATTTGTATTAGCGTATTTCGTACTGACCGGAACAATACCGTTCTTTTTCAGGATATTTACGGCCGCACTGCTTCTAAAGTACGGGTTTATTATGTCAAGATCGGCAAATACGATTTTTTTTGCGGTTTTTGACCGGCTGATCGCAAAATTCAGCGAAACCTCGGACTTTCCGCTTCCATAATGTCCGGTAAATATATGAATCCTTTTTTGCTGCATTTCGTACCTCCCGTATTTACTGTCTTCCGCTGAATCAGCCGGTTCCAGGCGTTACCAATGAATTCACGATTAGTGCGAAGGGTCTAATAGCTCCTATTTATTGTTTTAATCCTTAACGGCATATTTTTCTCTTCCGGTTTCATACAGATTATTCCCATAACGGTCTATCAATACTATTGCGGGAAAATCAACAACTTCAAGCATTCTTACCGCTTCTGTCCCTAAATCTTCAAACGCGATTACTTCCTGGCTTTTTATGCATTTTGAAATGAGAGCGGCGGCTCCGCCCACAGCCCCAAAGTATACGGCTCCGTGTTCAACCATCGCGCGTATGACACTTTCATCTCGCGTCCCTTTCCCAATCATCCCCGATATTCCGGTTTTAATTAACGCAGGTGTATATTTGTCCATTCTTCCGCTCGTCGTAGGACCCGCCGATCCGATTATTTTACCTTCCGGAGCAGGACAAGGACCGACATAATAAATTACCTGCCCTTCAGGCGGAAAAGGCAGCGGTTTTCCCGCGTCCAAAAGCTCAATCATCCTCTTGTGCGCTGCGTCCCTTGCCGTATAAACAGTACCTGTTAGTTCAACTATATCCCCGGCTTTAAGGTTGTCTACGACATCAGGCGTCAACGGTACGGTAATTTTCCGCTTCATATAGATATACCTCCATAAATTTAAGGATTTATGGTACTGGACCGCGTTTACTGCTAATCGGATTCATGCGTATACAACGGCGCTTCGACAGTAACCTGCGGATTGCCGTTCTTTAATCCGTAAACCAGAACCATGTTTGCCGGGTTTTTTCTGTTCGCGTGAACAAGTCTGATCCTTTTAGGCTCTATCCTGTATTCGCGCATCGTAAAGAAAATATCGACAAGCCTTTCAGGTCTGTGAATCATGAAAAACCGGCCGTGGTGCTTTAAAAGACCAGATGATACTTTAATAATATCTTCGAGGGTACAAAAGATTTCATGCCTTGAAACAGCCTTTGCATCGTCCGGATTTACCAATCCGCTTCCGGCTTTTGTATAAGGCGGATTAACGACCACCGCGTCAAAACTGCCCGGCCCGAACATATCGATAGAATTCCTGAAGTCGCCTTCCACTATGGTAATCCTGTTTTGAAGATTATTAAGCATTACGCTTCTTTGGGCCATTTCAGCCATTTCAGGCTGTATTTCCACGCCTGTAATATGATACGCGTCGGTTTTGGCCGACAGCAAAATCGGAATTATTCCGGTTCCTGTGCCAAGATCTATGATATTCATATTTTTATCGACTTTAACATAATTAGAAAGCAGGACAGCATCTATTCCAAAGCGAAAACCTTTGAGCTTCTGAATTATCTTAAGACCGTTCAGCTGCAGATCGTCCAAGCATTCTCCGTCTTTGACAAGATCGGTCATACTCTTCACCCCATCTTAAAGAAACAGCCAGACTTAATCGTCCGGCTGAATTTCTCCACTTAGAGAACAAATCAATTGCGTACCCAAAAAGGAATGGCAATTCTAAAACTTATAGACGGTCAGTAGCCTGTCCGTTATAAATGCAAAAATAATGATTATTCTATATATACATAGACATATTATTCCGGTTTTGGAGCATCAACAGGACATACATCCGCACATGCTCCGCATTCGATACATTCTTCCGGATCAATTACATATTTGGTATCACCGGCAGAAATACAATTTACCGGGCATTCAGGCTCGCAAGCTCCGCAGCTAATGCAATCGTCATTAATATAATATGCCATCCCATTACACCTCCTGCACTATTTGTCATAAAGCAATGTATAACTACGGAAAAAATAAAATTCCCTTGTTATCCTACAATATATTAAAGTATATGTCAATCAAAATAAACAGGTGTTTTTAGTCTTCAAGCTGTTTCAATACTTCCATATCCACTTCTTCCGGTTCGGGCTGCTTTTCAACATCCTTTATAAGCTGAATGTCCGACGCGTCGTATTCTCTCAAATCAGGTTCATTTTCATTGTCAAGCCTTACCTTAACAAGTTCTTCGAGAAGGTTAACATACATTACCGTTCCGCTTCCGTCGGGCGTTTGTACCAACGCTCCAACCTTAGGTATCCTTTTTATAAGATCTTCATATGCTTCCTGCTCATATTTTAAACAGCACATAAGCCTTCCGCATATTCCGGATATTTTTGTCGGATTCAGCGAAAGGCTTTGTTCCTTCGCCATTTTTATCGATACCGGATGGAATTCGGTGAGGTGTGAACTACAGCAAAGCTGTCTTCCGCATATCCCAAGACCCCCCATCATTTTTGCCTCATCCCTGACTCCAATTTGTCTAAGCTCAATTCGCGTTCTGAAAACAGAGGCAAGGTCTTTTACGAGTTCGCGAAAATCCACCCTTCCGTCGGCTGTGAAGTAAAAAAGAATTTTATTGTTGTCAAATGTGTACTCTACGTCAATAAGCTTCATTTCAAGATTGTGTTTTTCTATTTTTTCAAGACAGATTTTGTACGCTTCTTCAGCCTTTTTTTTGTTTTCGTCAACCTGCTTTATATCTTCCTCTGTCGCTTTCCTCATTACTTTCTTCAATGGTGCGACAACTTCGCTTTCATCTACCTCTTTTGCCGTGCAAACCACTTCACCGCATTCTATTCCGCGAGCAGTTTCGACAATAACCTTATCACCCTGTTCCAGTTTAGTGTCGACAGGATCAAAGTAATATATCTTTCCGGCGTAACGAAACCGGACTCCCACTACAATCGCCATATATTTAAACCTCCTGAATTTCCAGCAGCAATATATCAATTCCCAACTGGTAATTAATATTGTATCTGAAATTTCTCTGCATATTTTCCAATGCCGACAACCTGTCCATAAGTTTTCGCTTGGAACAGGCTGAAGCAATCCCTTTTATGATATCTTTTTTATCGGAATTAATCAACCTGTTTTCCATTCCCGTCAGAACCATTAAGCAATCCCTGTAAACCGACATAATTATGCCTATTGCCTCCGGAAAGTCGCCCTTATTATCAGTTAATATCTTGCGTACTTTTTCCGTTTGTGAAAAATCAGTTGGTTTTTGAAGCAAACCGATTATCAGATGCCTTAATTCGCGAAAAGAACTCTCTTCAAGCATGCGGACAGCTTTCCCCGGGATACCGCGGGAAAAGTTGATATAAAAATCCAGTTCATTTGCGTTTTTTGGCGCTAAAGGCATGATGATTCTTCTTATTTCACCTTCCGAATATGGTTCTAACCTGAAGTTTACCGTTCTTGACCGTATTGTCGGCAGCAGTGCGTCATAATTCACTGCAGACAAAATAATAACCGCATACTCCGGAGGCTCCTCAAGGGTTTTGAGAAGGCAGTTCTGTGCCTGGACAGTCATCATATCGGCACCGTCAATGAAATATACCTTTTTATATCCATACGCGGGACGGTTTGAGACGTGTTCCTGCAGCGCACGAATTAAATCGACGCCGATTGAAGACTTATCGGTTATCACTTCATAAAAATCAGGGTTTGTGCCTTCCGCGAAGGTTCTGCATGAAACGCAGCCGCAGCCGTCCGATTTGCCGAAGGGGCACAGAATGTCATGTGCGAATTCGAGCGCAACAGTACGTTTTCCCATACCTTCCGGGCCCGAAAACGCGTATGCGTGACCCAGCTTTCCGTCTGATAAAAATTTTTTTAATTGAGAAACAAGCGTCTTCTGTCCGATTATTTTATTCAAACCCACAAAAAATCCTCTTTCCAGCTTGTTAATTTAAAACTGATTCTTCACGCGGGAAAATGTTTGACACAATCCATTTTCAGCGTTTTCACAAAAATTTTGATTAATCTCTATAGCCGGCGGCTATAGAACAATATCAAGTATCAGCCCGCGTATATCTTCAATTCTTCCCAATATTTTTAAATGATCTCTCTCCGAACTTAAAACTTCCTTAGTGAGCTCTTCCAGTTTTTCATTCACTTTTTTTACCGTAGCGTATAAACGATGCCTTCCCCTTCTGTCCATATAGCTTTCTTTGGAAAAATTCATAAAACTTCTTATCGCTTCTTCCAGGAATTCGGAGATTAATCGCTTGTATGCTTTAAGTTCGGCGATATCCACTTTTTCCGACAACCGTTCTCCCTGCCTGAATATTTCCTGCGCCTTCCGGCGAAGCATTTCATCCCGGTCTTCGGAAGACTGCTTTTTTAAATACGTGTTGAATTGACCGGGAGCTTTTCCCTCGACTTTTCTGCCGCCGGTATTTATTCTCCCGGGTAAACCATCCGTCCTCCTGTTAGAGCCGTCAATTTTCATTCCCATGGCAATGCCCCGTTTCATTAAAAAATGCGGTACGCCGGTTTCAACCCTCTATTCCATATATCGGCAAAGCAGAGCGTCTATATATTCCTTTATTGAAGAAAATGCAGCGTCAATCCCGATTTCCCCATTGATGCGTTTAATCCTTTCGGGATACATCTCGATAAGCTCCAGATAGCCGTTATATACGTCACGGTGGAATTTGATGCTTTCGTTCTCGAGCCTGTCGGGGACTGACGAGTTAAATCTTCTTTTCAGCGCCAATTCGGGGTCTGTATCCATAAAAAAGGTTATATCCGGCATTATGTTCCCGGTCGCTATGTTATTTACTAGCTTGACTGTGTCCATACCCAGACCTCTCGCTAAACCCTGGTAAACATAGCTTGAATCCACGAAACGGTCACATATCACCGTAATCCCATTTTCCAATGAAGGCTTTATCAACTGTGAAACCAATTGTGCTCTCGAAGCGGCATACAGCAGCATTTCCGTCACCGGGTTCATTTCAGTATTCCTGTTATCCAGAATAATGCTTCTGATCTTTTCGCTTATCGCTACTCCTCCCGGTTCACGCAGCGTAATAATTTTAATGCCTTTATTTGTTAAATATTCCTTCAGGAGAGTTAATTGTGTCGACTTTCCCGAACCATCGCTTCCTTCAAACGTAATAAACAGCCCTTTTCGCATTAATTTCACCTGTTCCTTAAAATATTCAGCGCGGTAATACAGATACCAGCATGTCTTTTAAAGTCTTTTCGTCTTTAGTCCGCGCGCCATCCGTAAGGCCGTGGATCTCCGCTCCCGCGTGATAAAGTCGACGCAGGCAGTCTATATGTTCTTTAGATATTGCTTCTCCCGGGCACAGGACAGGTATACCGGGCGGATACGGTGTAACGATCCCCGCGCTTCTAAAACCTTCGGACTCGACTAAAGGAATTTTTACGCCGCCATGCAAATAGCTCCAGCGATCGGGCATAATACATTCGCCCGCATATAAAAGCTTTTCATTTCGCATGCCGCGGTTTCCCCGGCCGGCTTTTCCGTTTATTTCGGCAAGGCTCCGCTGCAGTGCGTCTATTTCCCTGTCTCCATCGGATACCGCAGTAATAAATACCACGTTGTATTCGTCAGCCATTTCCGGATAAATGCCGTATTCCGAGCTTAATATCCGTGCAAGATCGAAACCTGATATATCGGAATTTGCGGTATTTACGACAATTCGGCTCGGGTCCCTTTTAAAGCCGTCCAGTTCATCAGGGACCAGGCGCAGCTTATCCATCCCGGACAATCCCCTTTTCATTAATTCCAATCGTTCGAGCAAACGTCCGTACCTTTTTTCGCCTTCCGTCCCGGCTAATCCGCACGCATATTCAATAGATGCCATTATCATATACGACGGGCTTGTCGTTGTCAGCATCGAAACCGCCTTTTGCACCGCAGCAATGTTAACGCGCCTGCTTCCGATATGCAGAACCGCCGCCTGTGTAAGAGCCGGCAGCGTTTTGTGAAAACTTTGTACTGCCATGTCGGCGCCAAGGCTTATTGCTGTCGGCGGAAACCTTTGTGAAAACGCAAAGTGAGCGCCGTGCGCTTCGTCAACCAGAAGCAATTTACCGGAAGCATGCATGATTCCGGACAGCTCCGAGATCGGGGCGCATAGACCGTAATAATCCGGAGAAGTGACAATGGCGCCTTTTACATCTGGGTTTTCATGCAGGGCTCTTTCCCAATCCTCCGCTTCTGCCGGAACAGCCAACTGCCAATCCTCATTATACCGCGGCATTACAAATACAGGCTGGATTTCAAACAGGATAAGACCGTTTATTACCGAGTAATGACAATTTCTTGATACCAGCACCCTGTCGCCCTGTTTGAAGCCGGAAAGCAGCATTGCATGTATCCCGGAGGTAGAGCCGTTCAACAGGAAGAATGATTTTACCGCTCCGAACGCCTTCGCGCACGCGTCCATGCTCATGCCAATTACGCCCGAAGGCCGGTGCAGGTTGTCTAATCCTTGCAGTTCGGTAAGATCATACCTTAACAGGTTATCCCCGAATGACCCGGAAAACCCCTTGCCGCCCTTATGACCGGGCATATGCATCATTATTTTGTTTTTCCCGGTTACTTCTTCAAGCGCGTTGATTATCGGAAAAAGCTCTCTTTTTTTCATTCCATGTCTTTCAACCGCCGTAATTCATTTAATTCCACAGCATTGATACGGTTATATTTTATGATGAATCCGGTTCCATTGCAAGAACACGCCGAAAGATCGGATGAACACCTATATATAAGCTATCAATTAAGCTATAACGGAAGTATAACCTTGAACAGGTTTCTCGAGCCGATATTTATAAATTTAACACTGCCTCTTTCGGCAAAAGCTTTTTTGATCCTGGACATACCCGTCCCGGCACTGAGAAAACGCTTTTCCCGATCCATAATCAGAAGCCTTTGATACAACCAAGGGTTACGCCTGCTCGGGTTTTTATCGCGCATGTATTTCATGACACTGTTGCCTGCTATCAAAGCTCCGGGATTGCTTATTTCAATATAGTCATTCTTCACTTCAACATGGATCCCTCTCCCTATGTCAAGATAGTCACGGTGCAGTATTGCGTTTGCGATCGCCTCGTCAAAGGCCTCGAAAGGGAACTCGCTGTCGCTGACTATATCGCTGATGCAGGCTGAGGACTTTTTAATCATTTCAAAAATGTTGCCCGTAATATGGGCAACATTTTCCCTGCATTCTATTTTAATGTAACAGTGAGGCAAAAAAATCGAAGGGTTTTTGCCGAATAAAAGCATAGCGCCGATTGTAGGGCTGTAAGAGCCGTTATCAGTTTCCGCGACAAAGCCAAGCGCTTCCATAAGCACCAGATCCGGGTTTTCACTTTCTACCTGCAGGTTTTTTAAGTAATCAAGGAGAAGGTCTTTATCCAGGTCATCCATTGTCGCCCGGACCAGCGGAACGGTTTCATAAGACTTAAGCCCGTTTTCCTGCATCATTCCCGCAATTTCGCTTCTTCTCGCTATATCGGTCGTGGAACCCCTTCGTATATAAAATGCGCCGGTTTGGAGCATCTGATGCGGCCTGTGCCGGCTTTTAAAAACAGTAATTACTGCCAGCGTCACTCCTTCGTATCCGACAAAATCCACCCTTACCGGAACCGGAGGATCACTGCGGTTATAAATGATTTGCTGTATCTGTTCCTCGCTGAATCCTCCCGGATCCACTCCAATTATTCTTTTTGTCTTGTCCTCAACTCCAAAGAGAATATATCCCCTTCCACCCCGAGAGTTGGCAATGGCGATTACATCTTTTGTAATTTCCTTTTTTTCGCTCTCGGTATTCAGATGAAGGGTTTGTTTAAAGTCAAGCTTTGGACCTTCTTCTCTTCTTAATAACTGTTTTATCCTGCCTGCATCCATAAGATCAAGTTCCTTATCCCCCGGGCGGTTATTGACCGGGATCCAGCATCAGCGGCTACTGCGCGGTTATTTCCATCCAGGCCTGGTTATACAGTTCTTTTACGCTTCCAAGGTCTTTAAAAACCTCGCACCTATTCAGGATTTCTTCCGAGGGCAAATACGCCGGTAAATCCATTACTTCCGGGTTTTCGGTCATCATCATCTCGAGGGCGGCCTTATTGGGCGTTGAATAGCCGACAAACTCTGTGTTTTGATAGGCATTTTCAGGATCAAGCAGGAAATTGATAAACATTTCGGCTTCTTTCTTGTTCCGGCTTGTTTTCGGAATGACCATGCAGTCAAACCAAAGATTCGCGCCTTCTTCAGGAACCGCGTATTCGATATAGTCAACATCCTGCCAGTATATTTCCATCGCGGCGCCGGACCAGTTCAACGCAATGGCCGCGTCGCCGTTTATCATCATATCAACTATTTCATCGACATAATACCCATTGACAAGTTTCTTTTGCTCTATTAATGAATTTTTAGCTTCCTCAATCTCCTTCGGGTCCGTTGAGTTAACCGAATATCCCAGCCTTTTCAGTGCGACGCCGATTGTATCCCTCATGCTGTCGAGCATCAGTATTTTTCCCGCGTATTTTTCATCCCACAGGATATCCCAACTGTTCACGGGTTCATCTACCATATCCGTATTATATAAAATTCCAAGCGTCCCCCAGAAATACGGGACAGTGTACTCGTTGTTCGGATCGTAATCCAAACCCTTAAACCGGTCATCAATGTACTTAAAGTTCGGGATATTATTGAAGTCAATCTTCTGGAGCATATCCTTCTTTATCATTTCTTCTATTAAATAATCCGAAGGAAAAATCAAATCATAATTTGTGCCGCCTGTTTCAAGCTTTGCCATCATGTGCTCGTTTGTTTCGAACATCTCATAGTTAATCTTTATGCCGGTCTCTTTCTCAAATTTCGCGATAAGGCTTTTATCTATATAGTCTCCCCAGTTGTATACGTTCAGCACAACCCTATCTTTTCCGCACCCGGATAATAACGTAAGCATAAGCGCAGTAATTACCGTAAAGACAAAAATAATAACTTTTTTCATGGTATTAACTCATCTCCTTTTGCCGTTCTTTTATTTATTACGAGAAGTAAAACTGCCACGGTTAACAGCATTATCGTGCTAAGAGCGTTTATTGACGGTTTTATTCCTCTTCTTGCCATCGAGTATATGACAATCGACAGGTTCGTAACACCTGAACCCGTGTTGAAAAAACTAATGACAAAATCATCAACCGACAATGTAAATGCCATCAGCGCTCCTGTTACAACTCCGGGCATTATTTCCGGAATAACCACCTTTCGCATCGCGTAAAACGGAGTAGCTCCAAGATCAAGCGCCGCTTCGGCCATATGACGGTTCATCTGCCTGAGCTTCGGAAGCACCGACAGAATGACGTACGGTATATTGAACATAACATGGGATATAAGCATCGTAAGAAAACCAAGACGCATGTTAACCGATATAAACAGCGTCATAAGAGCCACACCGGTCACAATATCGGGGTTTAAAACCGGAAGATAGTTTATGTTTAAAACAACCTTTTTCCCTATTAAACCCATGTTATGGATTCCTATCGCCGCAAATGTGCCGATTATCGTTGATATCAGCGATGACAGAAGAGCTACGATAAACGTATAGTACAGGGCTTTTATTATATCCGGATCCCTGAAAAGTTCGCCATACCATTTCAGTGTAAATCCTCCCCAGTGGCCTCTCGATTTTGACTCGTTAAAGCTGTAAACAATTAAAACAAGGATTGGGGCGTAAAGAAACAGAAATATGATACCAATATATATACGCTTTATTGTTTTACCTACCACATTGACGCCCTCCCTTCCTCGCTATTATTATTATCAACTTTCGACATTACAGCCATCGAAACAAGAATCATAACCATAAGGATTATTGACAGAGCGGAGCCGAAATGCCAGTCCCTGTATATCGTAAACTGCTGTTCGATTAAATTTCCGATCAGTAGTTCCTTTCCGCCGCCTAAAAGCCTGGAAATAACAAAAGTACTGACAGCAGGCATAAAAACCATTGTTATTCCTGTTATTATTCCCGGTACGCTCAGGGGCAGTATAACCTTTATAAAAGTGATAAGGCTGTTGGCCCCGAGATCCATTGCCGCTTCCAACACATTCTTGTCTATTTTCGATAGTACCGTATATATCGGAAGTACCATGAAGGGCAGAAAATTATAAACCATCCCCAAAACAACAGCGGTCTGTCCCGGCATTATTTCAATAGGCGGGAGGTTAAAAAACTCAAGAGCTTTATTAATAAACCCGTTAGGGGACAATATTGCCATCCACGCGTATGTCCTGAGGAGAAAATTCATCCAGATTGGCAGCAGGAAAAAAAGCAATAGAAGACTTCTGTGCTGTTGTTTTGATTTTGAAATTATATAAGCAAC
>LFRV01000019.1 GCA_001512485.1 Clostridiales bacterium DTU069
GTCATAAGACCCGAAGATATCGACGTGACAAGACGGGAAGACGGGCTTCTCGAGGGGGTTGTGACCTCGGTCGTTTTTAAAGGCGTCCATTATGAGATGCTTGTTGAAAGCAACGGCTTTGAATATATGATACACAGCACCGATATGCAGGAAGTCGGCAGTGAAGTCGGGCTCACTTTCGGTCCTGAGGATATTCATGTTATGAAAAGAGAGGTAACGGAAATTGAAAAACAGGGCTAAGCTGCTTGCGTATCCGTATATTGTATGGATGGCCATTTTTATAGTGATTCCGCTGCTGCTTGTTTTTTTCTACAGCATTACGAGCGGAAATATATATGAGCCTTCGTCGCTTTCTTTTACACTGGAGCATTATTCGAAGTTCTTTGATATGCTCTACCTGAATGTTATATGGAAATCATTCAGGCTTGCGATAATATCGACTGTTCTGTGTTTAGTGCTTGGCTATCCCGTTGCTTATATAATTTCAAAATCAAAACAACAGCACAGAAGTCTTCTATTGCTTTTTTTCCT
>LFRV01000118.1 GCA_001512485.1 Clostridiales bacterium DTU069
GTTTTCGGCTGTTCTTCGGCATCATCGGCAGGAACAGCCTGGCCGGCCTGCTCTGTAATTATTATCTCGCCGATATAGAAAGGAACGGAAGCGCCGAGGTCGTTCGATTGGACACGCAGGCTTATGTCGCTGCCCGTATCGACGGTATATATACCCGTCAGCGTGAAAGCCTCCCCGGCTTTAATATCGACGCCTCCCCACCAGCCGTAGCTGTTGACGGTCTGAAGCCAGATTTGCGAGCCGGCCGGGACATCTGCGTCAGGATCGACATATCCTTTTACCGTAATTTTATATGTCCTCCCGTTCAGCAATCCTATGTCACTGAACCTGAAATCTGCGGCATCCCAGTTGTTTATTCTGTTTGATACATATAAAGCCGACCCGTCGTCATTCTCGTCAAATATTTTACCGGTAACATGCGTTAATTTTGCTCCTCCTGATTGTACCGCCGCACCGATTCCATTCAGAAAGCTTTCACTGTACACCGTTGTTTCCGCCTTTACAGCAGGCATGCACAAAAGTGCGAATGCCAGCATCAGTACAAGCGCCGTTGTTCTTTTAATGTTTTTAGTAATGCTCATTGAACCACCTCCATGGATTTTTTCTGGTTAAAATACCGGAATTATTTTTTACCCGAACCGTTTATCAAGAGCTCCCGCATGATTTGCCAGCGGTACCCTGAACTGAAGTGTTTCCTTGGGAGTTTTTGGATATCTTATTGTACATTATACCATACAAGCACTTGAAATTGTAAAGAGTCCGCTTTGTCATTTCCCTTTAAACTCAAATATCCGATATTTCGCTGTAGTCGAGAAGATTAATGATTTCATTCGACGCTTTCGACAGAGGAACGTCTTTGAGCCACGCGACGCCTATGCTTCTGGGGGGTATCCTCTCGATTGGTTTGATTTCATACAGCCTGCCTTTTTCTAAGTCTTCTTCAACAAAATTTTTTATAACGCACGCTATACCGAAATCATACCTTGCGAAATGCACCAGCAGATCAATGTTTCCAAGCTCAAAATCAGGAGTTACCGAAATAGAGTGGTTTAAGAAGTATTGATCGATATACAGCCTTGAGTTGCTGCTTTTTTCCAAAAGAAGAACAGGATATTTCACTATTTCGCTTAGCGGCTGCATTTTGTAATGAAGATGCTTGTATTTTTCTCCCGCTACAAAACAATCCTGAACGCTCATGACATTTTTGAAATTAAGCTGATCGTCATGGTAGGGCATGTTGATGATGCCGAAATCTATTTTTCCTGATTTGAGCAGGTTAATGATGCCCGGCGTTGTCGGGCATGTGACTTTAATTTTTATATCAGGATGCAGCGTGTTGAAAAGTTTCAGGTATGGAACAAGGTAATGCTTGCATAAAGTATCGCTTACTCCGATTCTTACTTCGCCGCTTGCAAGGTTTTTTACATCGTCGATTTTCTTTTCGGCAGTTGTTATGAAATTGAAGGCCTGTTCTATGTATTGATAAAGAATTTCACCCTCCTGGGTCAGCCTGACGCCCTTACGCGTTCTGACGAACAGCGTGCAGCCCATCTCTTCTTCAAGCTGCCTTATGGATCTGCTTACTGCGGGCTGCGTAATATACAGGTGCTCCGCAGCCTTTGATATGCTCCCGTGGTTTGCGATGGAATAGAATATTCTGTACAGTTCCAGATTCATATATAACCTCATTTTATGACTCTTATAAAAAACATGCATTTTATTTATACTTCATATTTCATTATAATCAAATTGAATAGAATTTCAAGGAGGAATGATTGATGAAAGCAAAAATAGGAATTAACGGATTTGGAAGAATAGGAAGGAACACTTTCAAGGTCATCATGGAGAAATATCAGGACGAACTTGACGTTGTCGCCGTAAATGATCTGACGGACTCAAAAACGCTGGCTCATCTTCTTAAATATGACTCGGTATTCGGAAAGTATAACGGGACGGTTGAGGCAGAAGAGGATGAGTTGATTGTTGATGGCAAACCGGTAAAAATACTGGCCGAACGAAACCCTGAAAATATCGACTGGAAAGCTCTTGGGGTTGAGATTGTCCTCGAATCCACAGGATTGTTTACAAAAAGGGAAAAAGCTGAAATCCATATTACTAAGGGCGGAGCGAAAAAAGTACTTATATCCGCTCCGGCGACCGGTGATGATATCACCATAGTATTAGGCGTAAATGACGATAAGTATGACAAAGACGCGCACAATATTATTTCAAACGCATCCTGCACAACGAACGGTTTGGCTCCGGTGGTAAAAGTATTGCATGACAGCATTGGAATTAAGAAAGGATTCATGACTACGGTCCATGCGTATACAAACGACCAGAGGATTCTGGATCTGCCTCATAATGACTTAAGAAGGGCAAGAGCAGCCGCTGTGTCGATCATACCGACAAAAACGGGAGCCGCGAAAACGATAGGGCGTATAATTCCTGAACTGGAAGGCAGACTAAACGGGTTTTCTTTCAGGGTCCCGACATTTGCCGTTTCGGTAATTGACCTCGCAGCGGAGACCGAAAGGCCTGTTTCAAGAGATGAAGTCAATGCTATATTTAAAGCCGCGGCTGAAGGCAGAATGAAAGGAATCCTGAATTATTCGGAAGAACCTTTGGTTTCGATTGACTACAGGGGCGAACCGGCATCTTCCACATTTGATGCGTTGTCCACAATGGTTATTGATAATATGGTTAAAGTCGTTTCGTGGTATGACAATGAGTGGGGTTATTCGAACAGATACGCCGACCTGGCGGCATTTGTAGCCAGTAAAGGCTTGTAATAAGGTCGAAGCAGGACCCGCGAAAATTATGCCGAAAACCCGCATAAAAATTGGCGAAATTTTATGCTTGACAAATGCTGTAAACTGTGCTACGATGTCTTAAATATTTCAAAAACCATGAAGGGGAGTAGTAGGTGCAGGGAACCTTTCAGAGAGCTGTTGGGTGGTGCGAAACAGCAGGGGATATGCATTGAACTGGCCCCGGAGTTGCCATCTGAAATAACAGTAGGACAGGACGGAAGCCCACCGTTATGAGGGCAGGATATCGGTAGGATAAACCTGTATCCGGAAGCAAAAGAGTGGTTAATTATGTCCTTTCGTCTCTTTTGGCGAAGGGTTTTTTATTATAGGATAACAGGAATATTGTGCCGGTATCTGTAATGAGGGTATTCCTTTTGAGGAATAAAAAAGAGTGGTACCGCGGAAGTTCCCCTTTCGTCTCTTGCTTGGGATGAAAGGGGTTTTTATTTTATCGGACAAATTAAGCTGAATTTGGGAGGGGTTAGAAATGAATTGGAAAAAATACAGGAAATACCCTGTAATGAAAATGGAAAAAAGAAATTGGCCGGATAACACGATAGATAAGGCCCCGATATGGTGCAGCGTGGATTTAAGGGACGGAAACCAGGCTCTTCCGATACCGATGAGTGTTGAAAAAAAGCTGAAAATGTTCAATTTACTGACAAGGCTTGGGTTCAAGGAGATCGAGGTTGCGTTTCCATCCGCGTCGGATACGGATTTCAGGTTTGTCCGCACACTGATTGAAAAAGGGTATCTCAGCGACGATGTCATTATCCAGGTTTTAACACAGTCGAGGGAACACCTTATAAAAAGGACAATGGAATCCGTACAGGGAGCCAAGAAGGCAATTATACATTTATACAACTCGACATCCGAACAGCAGAGGAGAATAGTTTTTAAGAAAGATAAGCGCGAAATCATAGAAATCGCGCTTGAAGGCACACGCCTTATAAAACAGTTATGCCGTGACTGCGACGCCGATATACGGTTTGAGTATTCTCCCGAAAGCTTTACCGGCACGGAAATGGATTTTGCGCTGGAAATATGCGAGAAAGTTATGAATGTATGGCAGCCGAGCCCGGAGAAAAAGGCCATCATTAATCTGCCGGCGACCGTTGAAATGTCGACTCCGAACGTGTATGCCGATCAGATAGAATGGTTCCATAACCACATTAGCTGCAGGGACAGTATAATTTTAAGCCTTCATACGCACAACGACCGCGGGACGAGTGTCGCCGCGACGGAGCTCGGGCTTTTGGCCGGAGCGGACAGGGTCGAGGGAACATTGTTCGGAAACGGCGAGCGTACGGGAAACGTGGACATCATAACCCTTGCTATGAACCTGTATTCGCAGGGAATAGACCCTGGACTGAATATTACCGATATGGACAGGATTATTAATGTATACGAACAGTGTACGGGGATGCAGGTGCACGAAAGACACCCGTATGCAGGAAAACTGGTATTCACGGCTTTTTCTGGCTCGCACCAGGATGCCATAAACAAGGGCTATCAATACGCAAGGGAGCATAAGACCGAATATTGGGATATACCATACCTGCCGATTGATCCTTCGGATATCGGAAGACAGTATGAAGCTATAATCAGAATTAACAGCCAGTCCGGAAAAGGCGGAGTTGCGTTTGTAATGGAGCATGAATTCGGGTACAATCTTCCGAAAGCGATGCATCCGGAGTTTGGAAAGATAATTAAAAAGAAATCCGATTCTCTCGGCAAAGAGCTTACTCCGGAAGAAATATTCCGCGAATTCAACAAAAACTATCTCGAAGTTAAGGGGCCCTACCGGCTGGTGGATTACACCATATCAAGCAGGGGCGATAATGTTGTCGTTAATGCGGAGATATCGGTGAATGACAAAATCGAAACAATAACCGGAACGGGGAACGGTCCTATATCCGCTTTCTTTGACGCATTGAAGAACAGGGGGATTTCGAACCATAAGTTTGAGGCGTATGAAGAACATGCGCTTTCAAGCGGAGCGGACGCGGAAGCAGTTGCGTATATCCAGCTTGAAAACGGCGGAGGCAGAAGTATTTTCGGTGTCGGAAAAGACCGCAATACAACAACCGCATCGTTCCTCGCGATAATCTGCGCTCTGAACAGGGCGGCAATTTCCAGGTGAGCTTTATTATAAACCGTGACAGTTTTATCTATACCCAAATATTGCGTTTTTAAAGAGCTATTGTTTCGTTAAGGTTGCAATAGCTCTTTTTTACTTCCGCATAACACTGTATCCTGCTGCCTCGGATGTATGGACTAACCTGATTTGTTGACATAAACTATAGAAAGGACCGTTTATTGAGGCTATAATAATAAGTAAGTATAAATCCAAAGGCTGCACATTATGTGTAAAGGAATGTTCTTCCTGGATATTATTATATTTTTACCGGAGTGAGCTGATATGACGGAAAGAGAAAACGTAATGAGGGTATTGCGGCATGAGCTGCCTGAATGGCTGCCTGATTCCAGTGTATGCATTGAGCATGTTATGTGCCCGGTTTGTGAACGACCTGCGGAAGGAACAGGTTTTGACGCATTCGGAGTGCATTGGACCGATCGGGGGGAAACGGGCGGCGGATGCCATTATACACCCGGGCAGGAACCGGTTATATCCGATATTGAAAAATGGGAGGAGCAGGTCCGTTTTCCCGATTTAGATGCTGTTGACTGGGAAAAAATTGCCTTCAGGGAAGCAATGCGTCCGCAAAAAGACGCGCTTAAAGCGGTTACGATATGGATGGGGCTGTTTGAGCGCACCACTGTTTTAATGCCTTTTGAAGACTGCCTCGTTAATTACCTGCTGTACCCGGATGAAATGTTTGATCTGGTAAAGTCAATAGCAGACTATAAGATAGATTTGATAAACCGGATAGCCGAATACATTAAACCGGACATTTTTATACTTCATGATGATTGGGGCATGGAATCTAATCTCTTTATGGACATTAATACATGGCGCAGAATTATTAAACCGAATACGAAGCGCATGTATGATGCCGTAAAAGAGCACGGGATGTTTGTAATGCAGCATTCCTGCGGCCATGTCCAGGAGCTTGTCGGTGATATGATCGAAATGGGCGCCGATGCGTGGGATTCAATCCAGGCATGCAATGACCTTCAATGGATAAAAAAGACTTATGGAAACAAAATTACACTTCACGGAGGAATTGATATAAGGCATATAAACGAAGCAGGGATGTCCGCTGATCAACTGCGCGAATTTATCAGAAGCAGGTTATCGATATTGGCATCGGGCGGAGGTTACATTGCAAAAAGCGGTTCACGGTTTGCAACTGAGTGCTTTAACCGGATTTTCCTGGAAGAAGTAAAAAAAATCCGCTATTTCTGAAGTAATAAAGAACAAAGACAATCGAAAATTCGTGAAATTAACAAATATCAAAGTGCATTTTGGGTTTCCCTGTGTGAACAGTGACGATTTTTGTGTTTTATATCGTGTATTTTTTCTAAAATACTTTTACAATATAAATTTTCATTGTATAATAGTTAGGAAAACTGTTTTTTGGGCGTCGTAGCTGCTTTTTTATTAATAAAATTTAATGTTTTGGGTTTTATTTATATAAAAAGCGGTATGTATATATATGTATATATTTTTTGGTAATTTATTATTCTATCTATATACAGGGAGGTTTTTTAATGCGCTTGAGTGAAGATAATCGAAGAAAAATTGAAGAATTGAAAAATCCGAAGGTTATGGAATGCCTAAATGAGGCAATTGAACTGTGTAAACCTGCAAAGGTCACTGTCATAACCGATTCCGAAGAAGACATTGCTTATATAAGGGAGCTTTCCCTTAAAAACGGTGAAGAGGCAAAGCTTGCAATGGAAGGTCATACGATTCATTTTGACGGGATCTATGACCTGGCAAGAGACAAGAAAAACACAAAGTACCTTGTTACTGAAAAAGTAAATTGGGGTATGGAAGTCAATTCAATACCTCGTGATGAAGGTATTGCTGAAATAAGGGAAATTATGGACGGCATTATGGAAGGAAAGGAAATGCTTGTCAGCTTTTTTTCTCTTGGTCCCACGAATTCTCCTTTTTCGATATGCGCAATGCAGATAACCGATTCTGCATATGTTACACACAGCGAACAAATACTTTACAGACCCGGCTATGAAGAATTCAAGAGAATGAACGGTTCGCCTGATTTCTTTTTCTTTCTTCATTCCGCAGGAAAGCTTGAAAATGGTAAAACTGTTAACGTAGACAAACGCAGAATTTATATTGATCTTATTGAGAACAGGGTATATTCAGCGAACAACCAGTATGCCGGAAATAGTGTAGGTTTGAAGAAACTTGCGTTCAGGCTCGCAATCCAAAAAGCCAACAACTCGGATTGGCTTGCCGAGCATATGTTCCTTATGGGTGTTCACGGCAAACCAGGCCGTGTAACATACTTTGCCGGCGCTTTCCCGAGCGCGTGCGGAAAAACCAGCACGGCGATGCTTCCTGGCCAGACAATTGTCGGAGACGATATAGCATATCTTAGAAATATCGGTGGTGAAATGCGCGGTGTTAACGTAGAAAAGGGCATATTCGGCATTATTCAGGATGTCAACCCCGAAGACGACCCGCTTATTTACGAAGCTCTTACAACTCCGCGCGAAGTTATATTCTCCAATGTACTGATAAACAACGGAGTGCCGTATTGGCTCGGAATGGGAAAAGAAGCACCCGACGAAGGCGAAAACTTCTCAGGACATTGGTATAAAGGGAAAAAAGACAAGGACGGAAAAGAAATTGACTATGCGCATAAGAACGCAAGATATACGATTGCGCTACATGAACTGAAAAACGCGGATGAGAAGATAGACGATCCGAATGGCGTCAAAGTGCAGGCCATCGTTTATGGCGGAAGGGATTCCGATACGACAGTGCCGATAGCGGAGTCACTTAACTGGGCGCATGGTGTTTTTGTCGGTGCGACTGTAGAATCTGAAACAACCGCGGCAACAATAGGCGCCGAGGGCGTACGTCGCCATGATCCTATGGCTAACCTCGATTTTGTTACCGTTCCTCTGGGGAAATATGTTGAAAACCACCTGAAATTCGGTGCGAAACTTAGTAAAGCTCCGACTGTTTATGCAACAAATTATTTCCTGAAAGACGAGAACGGAAAATACATGAACGGCAAACTCGATAAAAAAATCTGGATTCTTTGGGCCGATGGCAGGGTAAACGGCGATTATGACGCGATAGAAACACCTATCGGCAGGATACCGCTTTATGAGGACCTGAAGGAATTGTTTAAGAAATACTTGGATTACGACTATACTATGGAGGAATATACAAAGCAATTCGCGATAAGAGCTAAAAAATACCTTGAAAAAATGAAGAGAATGAAAGAAGTATTCTCAAAGATTGAAATGCCTGAAGAATTCATGAATGAAATGAACGCACAGGTGCAGCGCCTCGAGAAAGCACTGAAGGAACACGGCGAAGTTATTTCTCCGCTTAAATTCAAGTAATTAAGCATTTACAAAACATAATGATACATGTTATAATAGTTCTGGTCTGTTGGTGTTACTTAAAGAGTGGGTTATTTCCCACTCTTTGCATTTTATAGTTTGCAATAAACCGAGTGCGTTATGAAGTAAGTACGCAACAGGCGGTATTATGCAGAACCGGATTTGACCATAGTCAAATCTTTTGTTATGTAAACCATACATGGTTTGTGAATAAACACCCGGATTACCGGGTTATTTGCGTGGAGGTTTATTAATGTCAAACAGGGTTGCGGAAATTGTAAGAACTATTGCGAAACCTATTGTTGAAGGGTTTGGATTCGACCTCGTTGATGTGGAATACGTCCGTGAGGGTTCCAACTGGTATCTGAGGGTATTTATTGATAAAGACGGAGGAATTACGGTAGATGACTGTGAAGCGGTAACTTTGCCGTTAAGCGAAAAGCTTGATGAGATTGACCCGATTTCCCGCTCATATATCTTTGAAGTGTCATCCCCGGGATATGAAAGACCTTTCAAAACTCCAAAGGATTATGAAAGGGCAATTGGCAAGAGAGTGCGTGTTAAACTTTACAAAGCAATAGACGGGGTGAAAACGATCGAAGGTATTCTGGAGCATTATGACGGGAAATCAATTACCATTTCTACCGATAAGGACGGGGGAAAAACCTATCCGGTGGATGCGATTTCTAAAATCAATAAAGTGATATTAATTTAGGGAGGCTTAAGCAATGAGTGCCGAATTGATTCATGCTTTGGAACAAATTGAAAAAGAAAAGGGTATTCAGAAAGAAGTGCTTATCGAGGCAATTGAAGTGGCTTTGATAACTGCATACAAGAGAAATTACGGCTCTGCGCAGAATGTTGAAGTATATATTGATCGTTTGACAGGAGATGTTCGCGTTTTTGCATTAAAAAACATAGTCGAAACAGTTACAGACCCTTCAACGGAGCTGTCTTTGGAGCAGGCCAGCAGGTTTAGCCCGGATTTTGAAGTAGGGGATGTGGTTGAAGTAGAAGTTACTCCGCGCAAATTCGGCAGAATTGCCGCACAGACAGCAAAGCAGGTTGTCATGCAGCGTATCAGGGAAGCGGAACGAGGGATAATTTTTGAGGAGTACTCAAGCAAGGAGGAAGACATTATATCAGGTGTTGTAAGCAGGTTCGAGCGAAAAAATGTCATTATAGAACTTGGACGTGCAGAAGCTATCCTGCCTCCAAGCGAACAAACACCGGGTGAAAAATACAATATCCACGACAGGATAAAAGCATACGTTATTAATGTAAAAAAGACCAATAAGAATCCTCAAATATTTGTGTCAAGGACGCATCCCGGTCTGGTAAAAAGGCTTTTGGAACTTGAGGTTCCGGAAATACATGACGGAACGGTTGAGATAAAAACAATCGCGCGGGAAGCGGGCTCAAGAACAAAAATAGCTATATTTTCAAAAAATGAAAACGTAGATCCCGTCGGAGCATGCGTGGGACAGAAAGGAAGCCGTATTCGCGCGATAGTTGAAGAATTGAGAGGCGAAATGATTGATGTGATAAAATGGAGCAGCAACCCGCATGAGTATATAGCAAGCAGTTTAAGCCCGGCTAAGGTTTTACGCGTTGATATTGACGAAGAAAACAAGGTTGCGCGGGTAATTGTGCCTGATTTCCAGTTGTCCCTTGCCATAGGAAAGGAAGGCCAAAACGCGCGGCTCGCGGCGAAATTAACGGGATGGAAAATTGATATTAAGAGCGAATCGCAGTTAAGAGCGCAGATAGAACAGGAACTGCTTAATTATAACGCGGAAGTCGGGCAGGGAATGTCTGACGACGAAGAAGAGACAACAGCCGAATCACTGTTTATTGAAAGTGATGATAATTCGGAAAGCCTGTTTTTAGATCAGGTCGATGAAACCGCGGATGATGTCGGCGAAAACTTATACGACGCACCGGATGAAACCGAATCCGGTGAAACAGTGGAGCAGGAACCGGATGAGCAGGATGATTCGGTTGAAACAGAGGAAACGTAAAGATGAATTAGCGGCAGTTAGCAGCAGTATAGCGGAGGTATGACGATGAAGCGAAAAAAGGTGCCTATTCGTCGGTGTGTAGCGTGCATGGAAATGAAAGCAAAAAAGAAATTGATTCGCGTTGTTAAAAGTCCGGAGGGTGACATATCCCTTGATGAAACGGGCAGGAAAAACGGACGCGGCGCGTACCTATGCAGGAATATTTCATGTTTCAGAAAAGCGCAGAAATCAAAGGCATTGAACAAGGAATTCAAAACCGAGATTCCCGATGATATATATCAGTCACTGGAAAAACAATTGGAGGAATATGGTGAAGGATAGGGTTTATTCGTTTATCGGATTGGCAATGAAAGCAGGCAAACTGGTTTCGGGAGGAGAAAGCTGTGAAAGAGCAATAAAACGCGGTAACGTGTATTTATTAATTGTATCTGAAGACGCATCGGATAACACTGTAAAAAAGTTTGAAGATGCCTGCAAACACCGGAAAATACCTTTATGCCGGTTTGGTGAAAAAGAGGCGATGGGGAGGCTGTTAGGTAAAAAAATCCGTTCGGTTGTTGCGGTAACGGATGTTGGGCTGGCCCGGAATCTGGAGAAATTAATTGATGAACAAAAAGGCCGCGGAAATAAACACGGGGGTGAACTGATTGAGCAAAAGGATATTTGAGTTGGCCAAAGAACTGAATACAACCAGCAAAAGGCTTATTGAGAAACTCGCCGAAATCAATATAAGTGTGAAGAGTCATATGAGCCTGCTTGAAGAGGACGAACTGGAAAGACTGTATAAGCACATAGGCGTGGTAAACAGAAGCCGGGTCGATGGTTCCGATGAAAAGAGCGCTACCGAACGGCAGGAAGAGCCGGATAATCTGATTGCGCGCAAAAATATACCGCGAATAATAAGAAAAACCGAAATTATCATACATGACGACGATTATGGGCATGACAGTAGGGGAAAGGAAAAAAAGAAAAGCAAGCGCAGTTATGTACGCACATCAAGCAGTACGGACGGTTTGATGGCGGGATTGAGAAGAGACAGTGACGGTTATATTCCCTCAATCAGGAAGCACGTCCCCAGTGCAAGTAAAAATGTGCAGGAACAGGAAAAACCTGCCCGGGAAAAAGCGGAAGAGCCAAAAGTTAAAGATCTGGGAACCGATGATATTATAGGTATAAGTTCGAGGACCGACAGGATCAGAAGACCTGTGGACAGTATATTAAGCATAAAAAAGGTAGCTTCGCGTGAAGAACGTGAAAAATTAGCGGCCGCCGATTCGGAGGACAAAAGAGGAATTGCGGTTACGGGTGAGCAGGCCGATGAAGCTGAAAGAATAAAACCCGGAAAAGAGCCGAAAACAACCGAATCACCGGTTACGGATAAGAAAAAAGATAAAACATCTCCAAAAACGGAAAAGACGGATAAGCATATGAAACTGGATGTTGCTAGTGATCAGGATAAACTGCAAAAACTTGATGCGGAGCGCGAGACGGAATCAACCGATACGGTATCGAAAGAACCGGTAACACGGATTGAACCTGAAAAGGCAGCTAAGCCTGCCGAAAAGGAAGAAGAGGCTAAAAAAGTTCAGGCCGGTGCTGTACAGGCTAAAAAGGATTCGGCGGCACCGAAACCGGACAGCGGTCAATCCGACGGTCAGCGTCAGGTTAAGGGCATAAGCCCGGCTGCCGATAAAGATGTAAAGAGCGCTAAATTGCGCAAACACCAGCAGCCGGAGCGTTCAAAAAGCCAGGCTGAAAAATATGATTATGCTCAAAGCAAAGAGCAGTATCGGGGCAGGGAGAAGGAACAAAAGACCCTTGTTATACCTAAAGCGAATATTATTCCGGGTCTGGTTGAAGAAAAGAATAATCTAAGAGGGGAAAGAAGGTCATCCCTTACTCGCGACCTGGAAAAGGGAGCAAAACGCGAAGCCAAAATAGAGCAGCCGAGGAAAGACTTTCAAAGAGGGTATGTTTTCACCGGAACGGACAGGAATAAATATAAGAAGAATTTCATTATCGGGCATAAGGCCAGAGTTAACGATTTGTACTCTGATGATTATGTGCTTAATGAATTCTACGAGGAAAAAGAACGGCTTAAAAAGGATAAAAAGAGTAAAAAAGAAGCCAGGAATATTCCTCCAAAAGCCGTTCTAAAGGAGATTACGATCCCTGAAAGCATAACGGTGAAAAACCTCGCTGAAGCATTAAAAAAGACATCCGCCGAAGTCATTAAAAAACTGATGTCAATGGGAATAATGGCAACGCTCAATGAAGTGCTCGACTTTGATACAGCCGCTATTATCGGTGATGAGTTTAATGTCAAGGTAAACAAGGAAGTAGTTGTCAGCGAAGAAGAAATTTTATTTGATGAAACCGAAGATAAAGAAGAGGATCTTGTGCCACGGGCTCCTGTTGTTGTAGTTATGGGCCATGTTGACCACGGTAAAACCTCCCTTCTTGACGCGATCCGCAAAACAAACGTTGCGGAACATGAAGCGGGAGGAATTACGCAGCGTATCGGCGCTTATAGGGTTCGCATCAACGACAGGGACATAACGTTTCTTGATACCCCCGGGCATGAGGCGTTTACGGCAATGCGCGCCCGCGGCGCAAAAGCGACGGATATCGCGATACTTGTTGTTGCCGCGGATGACGGCGTTATGCCACAGACAATAGAAGCTATAAATCACGCGAAAGCCGCGAATGTAAGCATAATTGTTGCGATAAACAAGATTGACAAACCGGGCGCGAATCCTGACAGGGTTAAGCAGGAGCTTGCAGAGCACGGTATCCTTATAGAGGAATGGGGAGGAGACGTCATTGCGGTGCCGATATCCGCGAAAATGGGAACAAATATTGACCAGTTGCTTGAAATGGTTCTCTTAACGGCGGATATACTCGAATTAAAAGCAAATCCGGACAGGCAGGCAAAAGGCATTGTCATTGAGGCGCAGTTGGATAAAGGACGCGGTCCGGTTGCGTCGCTGCTCGTTCAGCGCGGGACGCTGCATAATGGCGATGCGATTATTTCAGGAACCACTTTCGGAAGAATAAGGGCAATGATTGATGATAAAGGCCGCAGGATAGAATCGGCGGGTCCTTCCACACCGGTCGAGATAATCGGTCTTGATGAAGTGCCCGAGGCCGGCGAAGTTTTTTATGCGGTAACGGATGAGAAGGTCGCGAAACAGCTTGTGGAAAGGCGTAGAAAAGAGCAGCGGGAACAGACCATAGGTATGAAACGGAAAGTTTCACTCGACGATTTGTTTGACCAAATAAAGCAGGGTGAAGTAAAAGAGCTTAATATTATTGTAAAAGCCGATGTTCAGGGGTCTGTCGAAGCGATAAAACAATCCCTTGAAAAATTGAGCAATGAAGAGGTTAAGGTTCAAATTATTCACGGCGGTGTAGGCACTGTCAATGAAGCCGATGTCACGCTGGCCGACGTTTCAAACGCGATTATTATCGGTTTTAATGTACGCCCGCCTGCTAACGTTGTTGAAGCCGCTGCCGCTGTGGGTGTTGATATACGGCTGTACAGGGTTATATATAATGCTATAGAAGATATACAGAACGCTATGAAAGGCATGCTTGATCCTACGTATAAAGAGGTTGTTGATGGTCATGCCGAAGTTCGCAAGATTTTCAAGGCTTCGAGTGTCGGAACGATCGGAGGATGTTATGTAATTGACGGAAAGATTACGCGCAGTTCCGATGTCAGGGTTGTTCGTGACGGCATTGTCGTTTATGAAGGGAAACTGGCATCGCTGAAGAGGTTTACCGACGATGTGCGCGAAGTGGTTCAGGGTTATGAATGTGGTATATTAATTGACAGGTTTAACGATATTAAGGAAGGGGATGTTATAGAAGCATACCGGATGGTGGAAGTAGAAAGATAACCTTTATTTGGATGGTGATTTTATGGAAAGAACGGACAGAATAGCGGGTGAGATACAAAAAGAAATTTCGGATATTATCCGTACCGGCGTAAAGGATCCAAGGCTTCCCGATCTTGTTTCCGTAACCGGTGTTCGCGTGACTAAAGATTTGCGTTATGCAAAAGTATATATAAGCGTTTTTGGAGATGAGCAAAAAAGAAGCGACGCGATTAACGCGTTGAATCACGCTGCCGGTTTTATAAGGCGTGAATTAGGACAGCGGATTAAACTAAGATATACGCCGGAACTGATGTTTATTCCGGACGATTCGATAGAACAGGGAATACACATCGGCAAGCTTATTGAACAAACGATGAATCCCGATAAAGGTTAGTTTAAGCGTTTATTGCTAAAGCTGTTGTTGAAAGGAATGAGCCTTTGAAAGAATTAATAGATCTTATAAATAAAGCGCATTCAATTGTTATATTAACCCATTATTCGCTGGATGGTGATGCGTTGGGTTCATCTTTGGGCCTAGCCCTGGCATTGGATTATATAGGGAAGGAAGTTACTGTATTTCTTAACGAATCCATTCCCAAATCGCTTGAGTTTCTGCCTGGCCGGAACCTTATTTCCTCGAATTGCGACAAAAACGCGGATCTGGCGATTAGTCTTGATAACAGCGACCTGAAAAGGCTTGGCGATGGGGCTGATATATATGCCGGCGCAAAAAAGAAAATAAACATAGACCACCATACGACAAACAGTATGGAAGCGAACAGCCTTTGGATTGATCAGAACGCGTCGGCTACCGGGGAAATGGTTTACAAACTGATTAAGGCTATGGGCATCCCGGTGAGCAAAGATATCGCAGAATGCCTTTATACTGCGATAATAACGGATACGGGCGGTTTTCGCTACAGCAATACGACGCCCGACAGCCATATTATTTCCGCTGAACTGATTAAATGCGGGATTCCTTTTGCTCGTATAGCAAAGAAAGTTTTTGACATAGTCTCGCACTCGAAAATGTCTTTGCTTAAAAAGACAATTCAGAATTTAACTCTTTACTGCGAAGGAAAGGTTGCAGTATCGTGGCTTCTTTATGATGACATATACCCGGTAAACGCGCAGTCCGATGATTACGAAGGGCTCGTCAATGTGGGCATAAACCTTGAAGGCGTTGAGGTATCGCTTTTTATACGCGAAGAAGAACCGGGACGTTTTAAAGGAAGCCTTAGAGCAAACGATTACGTTGATGTCGCGAAAATCGCGGGCAAGTTTTCCGGAGGAGGGCATATAAGAGCTGCGGGTTTTACTGCCGCGGGCAATCCGGATGATATTATCAGGCGGGTACTTGATGAAATCAAGAAGGAGCTGTAAATGAACGGTATTTTATTGTTAATCAAGCCTCCGAACATGACTTCATTTGATGTTATAGCCTGGCTTCGGAAAATTACCGGGATAAAAAAGATCGGCCATGCCGGTACGCTTGATCCCGCGGCGTGCGGCCTGCTTCCCGTTTGCATCGGGAAAGCGACGAAAACCCTTCCGTGGTTTTCGGAGTTTGATAAATCTTACCGTGTTGAAATGATTCTTGGTATTGCCACCGATACTTACGATAATGAAGGCAATATTCTTAGTAAAAATCCCGTTAAACTTGACAAATCCTTAATTAAATCCGTTATTTTCGAATTTACCGGTGAAATTGAGCAGACACCCCCGATGTATTCGGCTGTTAAAGTAGGCGGCAGGCGGCTGTATGAACTGGCGAGGAAAGGCATTGAAGTGGAGCGCAAACCCCGCAGGATTACAATATACGATATTGACATTTTGGATATAAAGGACGAAGGAACTTACCCAGTCGTCCGGTTTGATGTAAAATGTTCAAAAGGAACGTACATACGTTCACTGTGTAATGATATAGGCATAAAACTCGGATACGGCGCCCATATGTCGTTCTTGATAAGGACAGGGGTTGGCCCTTTTTCGCTCGCCGATGCTGTAACGCTTGAAGAAATTGAAAAACGCCTCGTCGGGGGAACTCTCGAGCCGCTCATCCGCGCACCCGATATAGTGTTCAGCGGGTACCCTTCGGTTGTGCTCGAACAAAAGGACTTGATACGTTTCGTAAACGGTGCCGTGGTCTTCGGTTTACCTGGAATAAATGCGGAAGCGGGAAGTTATATCAGGGTATATGCTGAAACGGAACGCTTTATCGGGCTTGGAACAGTTTTGTGCGTGAACGGGGAAAAAGCGGTTAAGCCCGAAAAACTGTTTATTGATCGATAATAAAAACATATACGGGGAAGGAACTGCCGTGAATATACTTGAAAATGGAATTTTTCCGGATTGCGGTAAATACTGCGGGGTTGGTCTCGGCAATTTTGACGGATTGCACCGGGGTCATATGGCCCTTATAAATACGCTCGTACATAAATGCCGGCTCAATGACCTTCATTCCGTTGTATATACGTTTAAAAAGCATCCTGAAAACATATTGAGAAAAAAACTGTTCACTCCATTGATAATGACAAGAGAACAAAAAACAGCAATACTTGCCAAAATTGATATTGACACACTGTATTTCCAGGAGTTTGATGAAGAATTTTCAAGAATGACCGCCGATGAGTTTATTAAGGACATACTCGTTGAAAAACTGCGTTCAAAACTCGTTGTCGTTGGCTTCGATTTTCGTTTTGGATATATGTGCAGAGGTGATGCCGAATACCTGAAAAAGATGGGCAGAAAACTTGGTTTTGCCGTAATCGTAATCCCACCTGTAAAAGTCGGCGGAGAAATAGTGAGCAGCACTCTCATACGCCAGTATATTGCGAAAGGGAGAATGGAAAAGGTATTTGAATTGTTAGGGCGTCACTTTTCCATTTCGGGTAAGGTTGTTGCCGGAAGGCGGGAAGGAAGGACAATGGGTTTTCCGACCGCGAACATATTGCCCGAGGAATACCTTATTATGCCCGCGCCCGGAGTATATGTTACGAGGACCCTTTACCAGGGGCAGTGGTACAACAGCCTTACGAATGTCGGAATTTGTCCTACGGTAAAAAACGATAGAACGGCGTCTGTCGAAACGCATATGATAGGTTTTGATCAGGAACTGTACGGAAAGGATATAGAGGTTTTCTTCCTTAAAAAACTTAGGAGCGAGAAAAAATTCGAAACTCATGCCGATCTGATAAACCAGATAAAAAAGGATATAGAAAAAGCCCGTAACGAATGGTATTGATACCCAGGGAAACGAAACACCCGAGGCAAAGCTGTATACCCCCGCGGGTATAATTATTTGATAGCCTGATGTATAGGAAACGCCTTTAACCGGGATAATTCACAACAGGTGAATTTTTTTGATCCCGTGATGAAAGGTGTTTTTTATGAAAAAAGGAAGGATAATTTTTGTACTGCTTGCTTTGACACTGTCAATATCCGGTCTTGCGTACAGGCTTTACAACATCCAGATAGTGCAGCATGAACGCTATTCGTCGGCCGCATTCAGGCAGCGGAGCCGTATGACCGAAATTTACCGGGAAAGAGGACAGATTCTCGACCGGAACATGATTTCGTTTACGGGCAGGGATACGGAGTATATCGCTGTGCTGCAGCCGGCAATTTTCACTTCAGATACCGATGAAAGGAAATGGGTTGCCGGGGTACTCGGAACCGAAATTGACGAGTTTATAAATTTTTCGCAGTACAACGCCGAGCCAAGAGTCTATACGATTGGAGAACGGCAGGCGGAAGAATTGGCTCAAAGAAACATAAAAGGCGTTTCGGTAATAGAGACGAGAAAACGAACCGGACCGGATATGACTGCCGCACATCTGATTGGTTATACCGACGATTCATGCACTTTTGGGCTTGCCGGTTTGGAAAAGGCGTACCAGGATATCCTTACGTCAAATAATATTATTTATGTCCAGGCAACGACCGACGCAAACCACAAATATCTTGACGAATACGGATACAGGCTTCAGCGCGTTTACGGGGAGAACCCGTTAAGCATAAAGCTTACGCTTGACTACCATATGCAGAAGCTGGCCGAAGAGGTAATGGATAAAATGGTCGTTTCAGGCGCTGTTGTCATTATCGACATATTAAGCGGGGATATACTCGTGCTGGCAAGCCGGCCCGGGTTTAACCCCGAAGATGTTTCAGCCTACCTTAACGATGAAGCGCAGCCGTTGTTCAACAGGGCAATAGCGGGTTATACGCCCGGATCGATTTTTAAAGTGATTACCGCAGCCGCGGCACTGGAAAATAACTTCGATTCTTCCCGGACTTTCGAATGTCCGGGTTTTGTGACAATAGGCGACCAGGTTTTCAAGTGCTGGATTTATGATGACGGAAGCCATGGGACAATGGATTTAAAGAACGGGTTTGCGCAGTCATGCAACAGCTTTTTTATAAATTTGGGGTTATGTCTCGGCGCTGAAAAAATGATTGAAACCGCAAAGGAATTCGGGCTCGGTTCGGTAACGGGTATAAACTCCCAGAGGATATCGGAATATGCGGGTCTGCTCCCCGAGCCTTCCGACCTTCAAAGTGATGGAAACATCGCAAACCTTGCTATAGGGCAGGGGAAAATTTTGATTACCCCGCTGCAGGCGGCAAACATTGCCGCGACGATTGCCAACGGCGGCATTCGCAACAGTGTTAACCTTGTGGATTGCATTGTTAATAAAAACGGGGACATCATAAGGGATTTGAAGAAAAAAGAATGGGAACGCGTTATTTCAAGGGATACGGCTAAAAAATTAATGGAGATGATGTCGGCGACGGTAAGCATTGGAACGGGTTACCGCGCCGATATCGTGGGGTACGGCGGGTCTGCCGGGAAAACCGGAAGCGCAGAAACAGGCATGTTCGACGATGGAAAAATGATTATACATGCATGGTTTACAGGTTTTTTCCCATATGTTGAACCCAGGTATGCAATGTGTGTGTTTGTTGAAGACGGAACCGGCGGCGGAACATCCGCCGCGCCCGTATTTGCGGAAATTGCGTCAAAGATTATGGAGTGGGAGGAAATACACTGAATAAATTCAGACAAAATATATCCGCTGTCGTATTTGATGGTAGAAAGGTATGATGATGAGGTGATATGCTGTGGAAAAAAGACTATACCGCAAGACGCGCGATAGGGTATTTGGAGGAGTATGTTCAGGTCTGGCGGAATATGCACAGGTAGATAAGGGCCTTTTACGATTCCTTATGGTTGTTGCAATTTTGGTCACGGGAGTTTTTCCCGGCTTGATAGCGTATGTTGTCTGTGTCCTTATGATTCCTACGGAAGAAGCGGTTCTCAAGGATGAAATGTACAGAGAAACCAACGGGGAAGGAAGCGGATATGTGCGTTCGAATCCTGAAAACACGCGAATGGTTATCGGAATCGCGTTGATATTGATAGGGGCTATCACCCTTGCCAAGCTTTTGTTTGACTGGATAGATTTCAGGTACGCGTTCCCGGCGGCTCTTGTTATTATAGGCGCGGTGCTTGTTTACCAACACAGGAGGAGCAGTTGATGAAAAGGGGTAATGTTATAGGCGTAATCCTTATTATAATCGGTATCGGCTGGATTATACGCAAGGCAGGCTTAATAGACGTTAACTGGATAGCTTCAATTAAGGTGCTCTGGCCCGTATTCCTTGTTTCTCTCGGATTAACCCTTTTGGCAAGGCGCAGGAATTGGCTCGTAACATCGGTATGGATACTGACTCTCGTTTTGTTTGTCGGATTCGGCATATATAAAAGGAATGAACCCGAAAACATTATTGATATTGAAAAACGATTCGGAATTGACAGAAGCCCGATTGTGGCGGTCGAAAAACGGCCTTTTTCGGCAGAAATACCTTTACCGGGCGATGCCGAACAGGGCAGGCTGATACTGCAGCTCGGCGGTGTAAACATTAACCTGAAAGAAGGAAGCGGCAGCTTTTTTGTTAAAACAAGCTCGAATATTCCTGGCCTGCAGCAGCGCCTGGCCGAAGGCAAGCAAACAGTTCTCGAATACAGCCATGAACAGTTTAACGCCGGAAACGCAGTAAGAAATATGAATCTGGAAATGAATCCCGATTTGGTTTGGGAGGTTGATGCAAATCTCGGAGTAGTTGACGGCGAAATGGATTTTAAAAACATTCCCGTAGAGAAAATAACGCTTCAGCTTGGCGCGGGTGAAATGGCGCTTTCGATAGGTGATAAACAGGCGCACACAAAGGTTACGCTCCGCGCAGGTGCATCCGACGTTGACATTTATGTCCCTTCCCAGGCCGGGCTTATGGTTAAGTCAGGAAATATCCTGACGGATCTCTCTTTCCATAATATATCATTAACGGCGAAGGACGGCGTATATATGTCCGAGAACTACGAAAACAGCGATCATAAAATAGAAATTGATGTCGTATCCGCACTGAGCGCCGTTCAGATCTTTGGAAGGTAAAAACGCAGTTTCTGCAATATATTTGCACATTCAAAAGATGCTGCTTATTCATTTATTCACATCTTTTTTATTTTC